>NZ_CANSHK010000002.1:0-128695 GCF_947646745.1 uncultured Methylovirgula sp.
GCCGCCGGCCGCGGCATCTGCGCCGCCCACTGCGGCGGTGCAAGGCAATATCGTTGCCTTTCCGCAAGCGGCCGAAAAGCCGGCGCGCCGCTTCGCTTCGCCGTTGGCACGGCGGCTCGCTAGCCAGAACAAACTCGATCTCGCGTTGATCGCCGGCAGCGGCCCGCACGGCCGCATTATTGCCGCCGATGTCAATGCGGCGCTGGTCGCCGGCACGGCGAAAGTGGCAACCGCTGCCGCCGTTGCGCCCTTGCCGAAGCCGACGCTCTCCGACGCGATCATCAAGCAATATTTCGCCCCGGACTCCTTTGACGAAGTGCCGCATGAGGCGATGCGCAAGGCGATCGCGCGGCGGCTTGTCGAGGCGAAAACGACGATCCCGCACTTTTATCTCACGATCGAATGCGAGATCGATGCGCTCTTGAAATTGCGCGGCGAACTCAACAATGCCGCGCCCAAGGCCAAGGACGGCACGCCGGCCTACAAGCTGTCGGTCAACGACATGATCGTCAAGGCGCTGGCTTTGGCGCTGGTCGACGTGCCCGATGCCAATGTCACCTTCCTCGAAAATGCCATGCTCAAGCATCGCCATGCCGATGTCGCGGTGGCTGTGGCGATCCCGGACGGACTCATTACGCCGGTTCTGAAACAGGCGGACCTCATGCCGCTTTCGGCGATCTCCAATACGATGAAAGATTACGCAGTGCGGGCGAAACAGCGGCGGCTGAAGCCGCAGGAATATGAAGGCGGTGTCAGCGCCGTTTCCAACCTCGGCATGTTCGGCATCAAGGAATTCTCAGCCATCATCAACCCGCCGCAATCCTCGATCCTGGCGGTTGGGGCGGGCGAAGCGCGGCCCATCGTGCGCGGCGGCGAGATCGTTGCGGCGACGCTGCTCGGCGCGACGCTCTCTTGCGATCATCGCGCCGTCGACGGCGCGACGGGGGCGCAATTGCTCGCCGCGTTCAAGCACCATATCGAAACCCCGCTGACGCTGCTGGGCATCTAGGATGGCCGGTGCATACGATGTCATCGTCATCGGCGGCGGCCCGGGCGGCTATGTCGCGGCGATCCGCGCGGCGCAGCTTGGCCTGAAGACCGCGGTCGTCGAGCGCGAGCATCTGGGCGGCATCTGTCTCAACTGGGGCTGTATCCCGACCAAAGCGCTGTTGCGCTCGGCCGAGATTTTTCATTATGCGCAGCACGCCAAGGATTACGGCCTCAGAATCGAGGGCAAGATCGGCTATGACATCGAGGCGGTGAAAGACCGCTCGCGCAAAATCTCGGCGCAACTCAACGCCGGCGTCGGCTTTCTGCTCAAGAAGAACAAGGTCGATGTCATTTGGGGCGAAGCGCAACTGACGAAGCCCGGCGAAGTCACTGTCGCCAAGGCGTCGAGACCCGCGCATCAGCCGCAGGCGGCCCTGCCGAAAGGTCTGCTGGGCGAGGGCACGTATCAGACCAAGCATGTCATTGTCGCGACCGGCGCGCGGCCGCGCGTGTTGCCGGGGCTTGAGCCGGACGGCAAGCTGATCTGGACCTATTTCGAAGCGATGATGCCGGATGCAATGCCGAAGAGCCTGATCGTTGTCGGCTCGGGCGCAATCGGCGTCGAATTCGCCTCATTCTATCGCGACTTCGGTACCGATGTGACGTTGATCGAAGTGCTGCCGCGCATCCTGCCGGCCGAAGATGCGGAGATTGCCGGCCTCGCGCATAAGCGCTTCGAGAAGCGCGGCATCAAAATCCTCACCGGTACCAAAATCGTGAAGGCCGAGAAGAGCGCCGACGGCGTCATCGCCACCGCGCAGGACGCGAACGGCAAGACGCAGACCTTGAAGGCCGAGCGGCTGATCTCCGCCGTCGGCGTCATAGGCAATATCGAGAACCTCGGCCTCGAAAATCTCGGCGTGAAGACCGAGCGCGGCATCATCCTCGCGGATGGCCTGGGCCGCACCAATGTGCCGGGCATTTATGCGATCGGCGATGTCGCCGGACCGCCCATGCTGGCGCATAAGGCGGAGCACGAGGGCGTCATTTGTGTCGAGGCCATTGCCGGCGGCCATCCGCATCCGCTCGACCGGGACATGATCCCCGGCTGCACCTATTGCCATCCGCAAATCGCCTCGGTCGGCCTGACCGAGGAGAAAGCCAAAGCGGCAGGCTATCAGCTCAAGATCGGCCGTTTCCCCTTCATCGGCAACGGCAAGGCAATCGCACTGGGCGAACCTGAGGGCCTGACCAAGACGATCTTCGACGCCGCGACGGGCCGGCTCCTGGGCGCCCATATGATTGGCGCCGAAGTCACGGAACTCATTCAGGGTTTCGTCGTCGCCATGAATTGCGAAACGACCGAGGCGGAGCTGGTCAACACAATCTTCCCGCATCCGACTTTGTCGGAAACCCTGCACGAAAGTGTACTCGACGCCTACGGCCGCGCCATCCATATATAAGCATCGGACCGAAAAGTGCTTTGCGGTTTTCGGATAATCCGATGCGGTGAAAAATACAGGCGATGGCCTGGAGAGTGTGATGACTTTAGTGGACGCGCCCAAAGCGCCTGCCCGCCATCCCGAAAAAGCGCATCGGCCAGATCAGCCGGGAGCGAAGAAGCCGGATTGGATCCGCGTTAAGGCGCCGGGTTCTCAGGCTTGGCGCGATACGGCCGCCGTCGTGAAGGCGCACCGGCTCGTGACCGTCTGCGAGGAGGCCGGCTGCCCGAATATCGGCGAGTGCTGGGAAAAAAAGCACGCGACCTTCATGATTCTCGGCGATACCTGCACCCGCGCCTGCGCCTTCTGCAATGTGAAGACGGGGCTGCCCGGCACCATCAATCCGCATGAGCCGGCGCAGGTGGCCGCGGCGGTTGCCAAATTGAACCTCGCGCATGTGGTTGTCACCTCGGTCGATCGCGACGATCTCGACGACGGCGGCGCCGCGCATTTTGCCGCGGTGATCGGCGCCGTTCGCGGCGCAAGTCCGGCGACGACGATCGAGGTCCTGACGCCGGATTTCCTGCGCAAGCCCGGCGCGCTCGAGATCGTGATCGAAGCTGCACCCGATGTCTTCAATCACAATCTCGAAACCGTGCCGTCGAAATATCTAAGCGTGCGGCCAGGCGCGCGTTATTTTCATTCGGTACGGCTGTTGCAGCGCGCGAAGGAGCTCGCGCCGCAGCTCTTTACCAAGTCCGGCATCATGGTCGGCCTTGGCGAAACGCGCGACGAGATTTTGCAGCTCATGGACGATCTGCGTAGCGCCGAGGTCGATTTCCTCACCATCGGCCAATATCTCCAGCCGACGCGCAAGCATCACCCGGTGATTTCGTTTCCGACGCCGGACGAATTCAAAGCTCTTGAGGCAATCGCCTATGCCAAGGGCTTTCTGATGGTCTCGGCGTCGCCGCTGACCCGCTCGTCCTATCACGCGGCGGAAGATTTCGCTAAGCTGAAGGCTGCGCGGACGAGTCGGCGGCCAGAGTGAGCCGCAGCCGCGAGACACGTGTTTTTTGATCGGAACCGATGCCCAGTTTTCGCACGAGCCGCGTTGTCCCGCATTCCGCCAAGGCGATGTTCGACCTTGTCGCGGATGTCGAAGCCTATCCGAAATTTCTGCCGCTCTGCCGCGCCTTGAGCGTGCAGCGCCGCGAAACGCTGCCGGATGGCCGCATCCGGCTCGTCGCCGATATGGAAGTCGGCTACAAAGCCATCCGCGAGCGTTTCACCAGCCGCGTGACTTGCGATCCGCAGACGCTCGAAATTTTCGTCGAATATATCGATGGGCCGTTCCGGCAGCTCGAGAACCGCTGGCATTTCGTTGCGCAGAGCGAACGCTCGTGCAAAGTCGAGTTCGATATTTCCTACGAGTTCCGGAGCCGCGCTTTGGCGATGCTGGTCGGCGGTATGTTCGAGACGGCCTTCCGCAAATTTGCCGAGGCTTTTGAAAGCCGCGCCGATCTTGTCTACGGGCGCTCTTAGATCCCGATGATTTCGGATCGTATCGATTCTCATAGTTTAGAGCGGGGTTTTTGCGAAAAACCGTGGGCACTTTTTCGCATCCCGCTCTAGCCCGAGACGCCGAGCAGCAAATCGAGTGCGGTCTCGACCGAGGCGAGGCGCACATCGCTGCGGCCGATGTCGCCGAAGCGCCTTTCGAGCGTTGCGATCGTCCCGGCGCGCCCATAGCCGAAATAGACAAGCCCGACCGGCTTTTCCGCCGAGCCGCCGTCGGGTCCGGCAATGCCGGTCACCGACAGCGCGACGCGCGCCGCTGCGTGGCGCAGCGCGCCGTCCGCCATGGCCGCCGCGACTTCGGCGCTCACCGCACCGAACCGCGCGATCAGATCGGTCGCGACGCCGAGGTTCTCCACCTTGGCCCTATTGGAATAGGTGACGTAGCCGCGTTCGAAGACGTCGGACGATCCAGGAATTTCGGTGATGAGCCCGGCGAGGAGACCACCGGTGCAGGATTCGGCGGTGACGAGCCTCAGTCCGCGCTCGCGATAGAGCGCGAGAAGCGCCGTCGCGCGCTGGCGCAAATAAGCAGAAAACATAACGTCCCGCCGTTTGGGTCGCGGCCATTTGGCACGAACGGCCGCGGCGCATCAAGGCGAAGCCGGCGGTGCCTCAGATCGAATAGCTGAAGGAATCGTAGGCGAGCTTGCTCAAGATCTGGTCCATGTTGCGCGCCGGCTCGGGACAGCCGGCGGTGCCGACGAGCTTGGCCGGAACGCCGGCGACCGTCGAATTGGCCGGCACCGGGTTCAGCACGACCGATCCGGCCGCGACGCGGGCGCAGGGTCCGACATCGATATTGCCGAGGATTTTGGCGCCGGCGCCGATCATCGTGCCGCGCTTGATCTTGGGGTGGCGGTCGCCGGTCTGCTTGCCGCTGCCGCCCAGCGTCACGTTCTGCAGGATCGAGACATTGTCCTCGATTGCGGTCGTCTCGCCGACGACAAAGCCCGTCGCGTGATCGAGGAAAATGCCGCGGCCGAAACGCGCCGCCGGATGAATATCCGTCTGGAACAATTCGGACGAACGGCTTTGCAGGTAAAGGGCGAGATCGCGCTGGTTGGTATTCCAGAGATAATGCGCCAGCCGGTGCGTCTCGATAGCGTGAAAGCCCTTGTAATAGAGCAGCGGCTCGATCAATCGCGCGGTGGCCGGGTCGCGATCGACGACGGCGGCAATATCAGCGCGGAAGGCCTTGCCGATTTCGGGATCATCGCGCAGCGCCGCGGTAAAGGCATCGATGATGAGATCGGTCGAGACCGTGCCGTTGGCGAGCCGCAACGCAATGCGGTGGATCACCGCCTGCTCGAAGGTGTCGCGGTTGATGATCGCCGTGAGGATCAGCGTTGCGAGGATCGGCTCGCGCGCGAGCGCTTCCGCCGCCTCCTGGCGCAGGCGCTCCCAAAGATTGTCGTCCGAGAAGACGTGCCGCAGCGGCGGCAGCGGGGCAGGGGATACGAGCATCACACGCGCTTTCTCGGATGCCATAGGCGAAATCCCGGTTAACGACAACTGCGAAGGCTTTGCCGGCGAAGCTCAATCATTCGGCTGCCTGCGCAAACGTCAGAGCCGCGGCAAAGCCGCGATTGAGATCGGCAATATTATCAAAATATTTAAAGTCGACCGACAAGCGGACGTAATCATCCGAGACCTCGGTTGCAACCTGCGCCGACAATTGCGAATGGGGCGTCGTTGCCGTATGGATCACCTACGGCATAATGAAGCGCATCGGGCTCGGGCAGGGCTGGTAAAGCGCCGACGTTGACGCAAGTTTGAGGTGATGGCCACAGAGCGGCCTCTTTATCACCGCATTCCGCGCCCACGGCTTGTGTCGGTTAACGGGGAGTCCTTCGATGCAATCGAAATTTCTGAATCTGGCCGCGGTTGGCTTTGGTGTGGCCGCTGCGCTTGCCTTTACGCCGGCGGCGCAGGCGCATGAATATGGTCATCATCACCATCATTATCGCGCGGCCTATAATGCGCGTCCGCTGACGGTCACGAAGCACCATCACCGTTACTATGAAGCGCCCGTCGCGGCGGCGGCGCCGGATCCTTGGCATGGCCCGGCCCCGATCATCACCGGCCCGAATTATGTTGCCGCGACCATTGTCAGCCTGCCGTTCCGGGCTGCCAATACGATCTTCCCGGCCTATGGCGATCCGGCCACTAACCCGCTCATCCTCGTCGGCGCGCCTATCCATGTCGCTGCCCAGGTCGCGGAATTTCCGTTCTATGCGGTCGGCACGGTCTTCGGCGCCCCGCCGCCCATCACGTATTGATGCGATCGGCATAAGAGGGTTGCCGCCACGCGGCGACCCTCCGTGCGGCGCCCCTCAGACAGGGATGGGCAGCGCCGTCTCGGCCTTGATGCTTTCCAGCGCGAAGCGGGACGTGACCTTCTTCAGCGGCAAAGTCTCAATCAATCTTTTGTAGAAGGCATCGAAGCTCTTCGTATCGGCGACGACGACCTTCAAAAGATAATCGACATCGCCGGCCATCCGATAAATATCGAGCACTTCATCCATCGCCGAGAGCGCCTTGGCGAAACGGTCGAGCTTTTCGTGCGCGTGTTCGCCGACTTCGACCGTGACGAAGACCGTGATTCCGAGGCCGATTTTCGCGGGATCGAGTAAAGCGATCCGGCGGCGGATGACGCCTTCAGCTTCGAGCTTCTGGATGCGCTTCCAGCAAGGCGTTTGCGAGAGCCCGACCTTGGCCGCAATGGCGGCAATCGACAAGCTTCCGTCCGTCTGGACGATTTGCAGAATTTTTCGGTCGATCGCGTCCATAATCTTCTCCACCTTCGGGCGCGCTCAAGATAATCCTGCTTGAATCTACTTACTACATGAAAATTATAGAAAGAATGATCGGCCGCTGATCGCAAAGGCTTTTCCCCGATAGCCTAGGGACTTCCCGTCAATCGCGGAGGCCGTTCCCCGTTGCGCTCGCGGCGCAAGTCTGTTGATTAAGGCGCATGACCTCGCTCCCCCCCGAATCCCCCAAAACCTTCGCCGATCTTCGCAGCCTGCTAAGAAATCTGCCACCAGCCGCCGAGACATGCGCCGCCGCGGCACGGGCGCGGCAAGCCGAATTGACCAAGCCCGCGGGATCGCTCGGCCGCCTCGAGGAGATCGCCGAATTTCTCGCCCGCTGGCAGGGCCGCGATAGGCCGGCGCTCGACCGGGCGCTGGTGCTCATCTTCGCCGGCAATCATGGAATTGTGGCGCAGGGCGTCTCGGCCTATCCGGCGTCGGTCACGCAGGCGATGGTCGATAATTTTGCCGCCGGCGGTGCGGCCATCAATCAAATCTGCAAGACCTTCGCGCTCGACCTGAAAGTGGTGCCGCTCGATCTCGCCACCGCGACCGAGGATTTTACGCAAGCGCCGGCGATGGATGAGGCGACGACGGTTGCTTATTTCGCCCGCGGCATGGCGAGCCTGCCGGCCGATGCCGATCTCGTCGCCATTGGCGAAATGGGCATCGGCAATACGACGAGCGCCGCCGCCGTCTATGCCGCGCTTTACGGTGGGGTTGCCGCCTATTGGGCGGGCCGTGGCACGGGGCTCGACGATGCAGGCCTGGCGCGCAAGATCGCTGCGATCGAGGCGGCGCTCGCCCGCCACGCCGCACATCTTTCCGAGCCTCTCGACGTGCTGCGCCGGTTCGGCGGCCGCGAGATCGCCGCCATGGCCGGCACCATGGTCGCCGCGCGGCGGGCCGGCATTCCGGTTTTGCTCGACGGCTATGTCGCCTGCGCCGCCGCGGCGGTGCTTCATGCGCAGAATCCGGAGCTGATCGCGCATTGCCTCGCCGGCCATAAATCGGTTGAGGGCGCCCATGCCGACGTTTTGGCGCGCCTCGGCAAAAAGCCATTGCTCGAACTCGGCATGCGGCTTGGCGAAGCCAGCGGCGCGGCGCTCGCGGCGGGCCTCGTCAAAGCGGCGCTCGCCTGCCACAACGGCATGGCGACCTTTGCCGAGGCGCAGGTGGCGGAAAAGAGCGGAGACGGGCGGGCGTGACCCCTTGACGGCGGCATGGCTGGCACGGTTAGGCTCACGTCGCGCCCGTCGCTTCTTTATCCCCCAGAGGCCGCATGCAGGTCGCCCTCAGAGCTGTCATGACTGCGGCGCTGCTCGCCGCCGCGGCAGCGGCGCGTGCCGATGACCTCTGTTACGGGTCGGCCTTTCTGCCTGAAGGTAACCCGATTTACGAATTCCAGCTGACGGCGCATAAATCCAAAACGCCGCAAGCCTTTGCCGCGCGGCTTTCGATTTCCGCGCGCGCGCCGGGCATCGTCTATTCCACGCGCGGCGCAGCCCTCGCGCTCCAAAGCAAGGTCGGTGAAACCGATATCGATATCTTCTTCGACGTCGCAACCGGCGGCTTGATTCCGACGCGCCTCAAGGCGGGCGTCTATTACCCGACGACGATCGCCAATCCTCCGCGCGTCGTCATCCAGGGCCCGTTCGGCCAGATCGAAGGGCAGGCCGCGCGGCCCGATCCCAATCTCCACGATGTCTACGCCGATTTCACGCTCAGCCGGGACCAATTGCGAGCGTTCACGCCGGGTGCGAGGCTCGATCTTGCGGTCAACGATGCCGGCGATGCGACATTGCTGGAAAGCGGCACCTTCGACATCGCGGATTTGGCGACGCTCCGAGCCTTGGCGAAATCGGCCGCCGAAAACCTCGACCTCCATTGCACGCCGATGCCCGACGACGGCCTGCCGTTCTAGATCACATTTATGATTTCGGATCGTTCGATCCGAAATCATAAATGTGATCGATTCTCATCTGTTTAGAGCGGGATTTTTTGCGAAAAACCGCTGACACTTTTTCGCATCCCGCTCTAACGGGGCTGCAGAAGCCAGAGGCTTTCGCGCGCCGGGCAGAGGCCTTTCAACCCGCCCTCGACGTCGCGGCTTTCGAGATTGGCGAGGCGATAGGCGTCTTCATAGAGGCGCCGTATCTCGCTTTCGTCCACCGAAAAGGGCGGTCCGTCCATGCGCGATTGATCATAGTCGAAGGTGATCACGATCTGCGGCGCGCCGCCCGTGATGGCGCGCAGATGCGCGGCGTAACGCGTGCGGGTCGCCGCGGGCAGGGCAACGAGCGCGGCGCGGTCATACACTGCATCGACGCGCCCCAGCACTTCGCGATCGAGCGTGAAAATGTCTCCCGCGAAGATCGTCAGCCCCTCCGCTTCATGTCTTTGCAGCGCTCCGGCCGGCGAAATGCGCGGCACAAGCCCGAGTTCGGCGAACAATTGTTCGACAGCAAGCGGGCTCAATTCCGCCCCCGCGACTCGAAAGCCGTTCGCGCGCAGCCAATGGATATCGCGCGTCTTGCCGCACAGCGGCAGGAAGAGGCGCGCACCTTGAGGCAAGCCAAGGGCCGGCAGATGGCGCGTGAGCAAGGAATTGGGCTCGGCCTGATGGAACCCGATCTCGCCCTGCTGCCATCTGCGGTGCCAGAAATCTGCGTCCATGGTCTATCGGCCTCGCGCCCACGTTAGGGTCGGCTTGCAGCAATGTACCTAAAGCGGCAGGCGCACCGTCGCGATGGCGAGCGCCGCCATGCCTTCTTCGCGGCCGGTGAAGCCGAGCTGTTCCGATGTCGTCGCCTTCACCGCGACGCGGTCGAGCGAGATGCCCATGATCTCGGCGAGGTTCTTGCGGATCGCCTCGCGGTGCGGGCCGATCTTCGGCCGCTCGCAGACGAGCGTCGCATCGACATGGGCGAGCATGCCGCCGCGCTTGCGCAGATGATCGACGGCGGCGGCGAGAAAGATCGACGAGGCTGCGCCGCGCCATTTGGAATCGGACGGCGGGAAGTGGCTGCCGATATCGCCGTCGCCGAGCGCACCGAAAATCGCGTCGGTGATCGCATGGCTCAGCACATCGGCGTCGGAATGGCCGACGAGCCCATGGTCGTGCGGAATCTTGACGCCACCAAGCCAGACATGATCGCCGGGGCCAAAGGCGTGAACGTCGTAACCTTGCCCCATGCGCACGTCTTCGAGGCTACGCGCGAGTTTGGCTTCGGCCAGAGCGATATCGTCCGCGGTGGTGATCTTCATATTCTCCTGCTCGCCTTCAAACACATAAACCGGGTGGCCCGCCCATTCCACGATCGCCGCATCGTCGGTCAAGCCCTGCTGCCCCGCGGCGGCGGCCTTGCGATGCGCCGCGAGGATGAGGTCGAAACGGAATGCCTGCGGCGTCTGCACCGTGCGCAGCCGCTCGCGCGGCGGGGTGGCGACGATGCGGCCTTCGCGATCGATTTGCTTGACCGTATCGGTCAGCGCAAGCCCCGGCACGGCGGCGCCATGTGCCACCGCAGCGTCATGGGCGCGGACGATCAAGGCATGGCTCGGAAACGGGCGGGCGCCGTCATGGATCAGCACGATTTCGGGCGCGGCGAGCGCTTGAAGGGCGTCGAGCCCGTTTAAGACGCTGATCTGCCGGGTCTCGCCGCCATAGGCCGGCGGCAGCAAGCGCTTCAGGAAATCCTGCGGCAATCCCGTCAAAGCTTGCCGGTAAAGCGCCATGTCGTCGGGATGGATCGCCGCGAGCACGCGGGCCGCCGGCGCCGCCTTCAGCAAGGCAAAGAGCGTATGCGCCAAAAGGGGCTTGCCCGCGAGAGGGCGATATTGTTTGGGTATTCCGCCTCCCACGCGTGTGCCGCGTCCCGCCGCCACCACCAAAATCGCGAGATTGGCCGTTTCATTCATGGTGGGGTCGGTTTCCGGAGGGGCGGGCGGGCCGATCTCCTGTCGCTTTTTGAGGCGCCCGTCAATTGCGCGCCAAAACTTAGGCTTGGCGTGCAAGTCCTTGTTGCCGCGATGCACAAACTGTTTATAGTGCGCGTTTGACTAAAGTATAAGCATGTATCAAACTGATGAAATGTTAGGCAATCCGGCGTCGGAATTTGCGGTCGGCGCCCTCAAACTGCCCGGCCGCGCCTTTCTGGCGCCAATGGCCGGTGTCACCGATCTCGGCATGCGCCGCGCGGCGCAGCGGTTTGGCGCGGCGCTGACGGTGACCGAAATGCTGGATGCCGATTTTTATCTCGGCCGCGATCCCGCCGCCGCTTTGCGCGCCGAAGGGGCGGGACTGCGGCATCATGTTATCCAGATCGCCGGCTGCCGGGCCGAGACGATGGCGGAAGGGGCGCGTCGCGCCGAGGCTGCGGGCGCCGCGATGATCGATATCAACATGGGCTGCCCGGCGAAGCGGGTGACCGGCGGCTTCGCCGGCTCGGCGCTGATGCGTGACCTCGACCTGGCGGTGAGCCTCATCCGCGCCGTTGTCGGCGCCGTCAACGTGCCGGTTTCGGTGAAGATGCGGCTCGGCTGGGACATGCATTCGCTCAATGCGCCGGAATTGGCGCGCCGCGCCGAGGCGGAGGGCGTCGCAATGCTCACGGTCCATGGCCGTAGCCGCTGCCAATTCTACCAAGGCAAAGCCGATTGGGCGGCGATCGGCCGCGTGAGACAGGCGACATCCTTGCCCGTCGTCGCCAATGGTGACTGCACCAGCCTCGCGGAGGCGGACGAAATGCTGCGGCTTTCCGGCGCCGACGCGGTCATGATCGGCCGCGCCGCGATCGGCCGGCCGTGGTTCGTCGGCGCCGTCGCGCGCCATTTGGCTGGATTGCCGCAGGCGCCGGGTCCCGATGCGGCGACCCGGCTTGCCGTCGCGCGCGGCCATTATCGCACCTTGCTCGAGCTGATGGGCACGGAGCACGGCCTGCGCCATGCGCGCAAACATCTCGCCGGCTATGCAGCGCATGCGCCGCGGCCGGATGCGGCCCTGCGCCACCGGCTTATCACCAGTGAAAATCCGGCGGACGTTGAATCCCTTCTCGAAATTCTATTTGAATCCGAAGAACCGGCGGTTGCGGCATGAGCGCTAAGAGATCGATGCAAAGCGTCCGCGGGCGGCGCGATCCGCAGAGAGCGGGCGAAGAAGCCTTTCGCGACACGACGAAATTGTTGAACGCACTCCCGCATCCCGTGCTCGCCATCGCGCCGGATGGGTTCGTCATCGAAGCGAATACGGCATCCGAATCCTTCTTTGGCATCAGCCGTTCGATCTTGCTGCAGCAGACGCTCGCCCATCTTCTGCCACGCGATTCCGTCCTGCTTGCGCTCGTCGAGCATGTGAAGGCGAAAAACTCCGCCATCACCGAATATCGCGTCGACCTCGGCATTCCGCGGCTGGCGACGGAGAAACTGGTCGATCTTTTCGTCACCCCCGTCTCGGATTTCGAAGAAGGCGTGCTGGTGATGATCCAGGAACGGGCGATGGCCGAAAAAATGGATCGCCAGCTCACCCATCGCGGCGCAGCCCGTTCCGTCTCGGGCATGGCGGCCATGCTCGGCCATGAGATCAAGAATCCGCTGTCGGGCATTCGCGGCGCAGCGCAGTTGCTGGAGATCAGCGCAACCGATTCCGATCGCGCCCTGACGCGGCTGATCTGCGCCGAAACCGACCGGATCGTGAAGCTTGTCGATCGCATGGAAGCCTTCTCCGACAGCCGGCCGCTGGAGCGCGAAAGCGTCAATATCCACACCGTCCTCGATCACGTGAAGCGCATCGCCCATGCGGGCTTTGGCCGCCACATCCGCTTCACCGAAAACTATGATCCGTCGCTGCCGCCAGTGCTCGGCAATCGGGATCAACTCGTCCAGATTTTTCTAAACCTCGTTAAGAATGCCGCCGAAGCGATCGGCGAGGCCGCCGAAGACGGCGAGATCGAGCTCTCGACCGCGTTTCGTCCCGGCGTCCGGCTGAAATTGCCGAACTCCGACCGCTCGGTGAATCTGCCGCTGCAATTTTGCGTCCGCGACAATGGGCCGGGCGTACCGGCGGAGATTCGGCAGCATTTGTTCGAACCTTTCGTCACAACCAAGACTTCGGGAAGTGGCCTCGGACTTGCACTGGTTGCCAAACTCATTGGCGATCATGGTGGAACCATCGAATGCGAGTCGCAGCCGCGCCGGACGATATTCAAAGTGTTGATGCCGATGTACGCGCCGCTGGACGGCCGCAGCGACAAAAAGATTTAGAGAAGGACTGGCTCTCCGGAGCCCTTAGGAGCAAAGCCGCAATGGGAGGCAATATCCTCGTCGCCGATGATGACGCCGCGATCAGGACGGTGTTGAGCCAGGCGTTGACGCGCGTCGGTTACGAGGTACGCACGACGGGCAATGCCGCGACTCTTTGGCGCTGGGTGCAGGCGGGCGAGGGCGATCTCGTCATCACCGATGTGGTGATGCCGGACGACAATGCCTTCGAGATCTTGCCGCGTATCAAGAAGCTGCGGCCCGAACTGCCGATCATCGTCATGAGCGCGCAGAACACGTTTATGACGGCGATCAAGGCCTCCGAGCGCGGCGCTTACGATTACCTGCCGAAACCCTTCGATCTGCGCGAACTCGTCAGTATCGTCGGGCGCGCCATGAGCGAGCCGAAGACGCGCGCGCGGCCGGAGCAACAGGTTGATCTCGAAGGCATGCCCCTCGTCGGCCGGTCGCCGGCGATGCAGGAAATCTATCGCGTTCTGGCGCGCCTGATGCAGACCGATCTGACGGTGATGATCACCGGCGAATCCGGCACCGGCAAAGAGCTGGTCGCCCGTGCGCTGCACGATTACGGCAAGCGCAAGACCGGCCCCTTCGTCGCGATCAACATGGCGGCGATCCCGCGTGATCTGATCGAAAGCGAACTCTTCGGCCATGAGAAGGGCGCCTTCACCGGCGCCAATCAGCGCTCGGCCGGACGCTTCGAACAGGCCGAAGGCGGCACGCTCTTCCTCGATGAAATCGGCGATATGCCGATGGAAGCGCAGACGCGGCTGTTACGCGTCCTGCAGCAGGGCGAATATACGACGGTCGGCGGCCGCACGCCGATCAAGACCAACGTGCGCATCATCGCCGCGACCAACAAAGATCTGCGCAATCTGATCCAGCAAGGCCTGTTCCGCGAGGATTTGTTCTTCCGGCTCAACGTCGTGCCGCTGCGGCTGCCGCCGCTGCGCGAGCGCGCCGAAGACATTCCCGACCTCGTCTATCATTTCTTCTCGCTCGCCGCGGCGGAAGGCCTGCCGCTGAAACATGTCGAGCAGCCGGCCTTGGAACGACTGAAGCGCCACCGCTGGCCGGGCAACATCCGCGAACTTGAAAACCTCGTGCGCCGGCTTGCCGCGCTTTATCCGCAGGAATCGATCAGTGAACAATTGATCGATGCCGAACTCTCGGCCGAAGCGGCGCCCTTCCTGTCCGGCTTCGGACAACGGGCCGGCGCCGACGAGAGGGTGCGAGACCCGGACCGCACCGAAGGCTTGGCTGCGGCGGTCGAGCGGCATTTGAACGAATTGTTCCGTGCCCATGGCGATGCCCTGCCGCCGCCCGGCATCTATCATCGCGTTTTGCGGGAACTCGAATATCCCTTGATCTCGGCGGTTCTCGCCGCAACCCGCGGCAATCAGATCAAAGCGGCGGAGCTTCTCGGCCTCAACCGCAATACGCTGCGCAAGAAGGTCAAGGACTTGGATATCAAGCTGATGCGCTTGCCGCGCTAGATTTGGCTGCCTTTCGCGCCAGTCGTCGCCCCGGAAATGTCGTAATTCTGCAACAGCGTCACCCAAGCGCAACGTCGGTGTCTGCGGCACTTGTGTTATTTACGCGCGGGATGAAACGGCCTGCCGGGCGCGCCCGCCTGGACCGGAGCCTTAAGCAGAGAATTGGATGAGCGAAGCAACCCATGCGCTCGAGCCGAACGCGCCGCGCAAGACGCCGCGGCGGCAGATTCTCGGCCGGGCCGCGGTCGTCCTGGCCATCGTCGCGGCGCTGACCAGCTTTCTGATCTTCGCCGGCTATGTGCCGCAGATCCCGCCGACCGACAACGTCGTCGTCACGCTCTTCGTTATCAACCTCGTCTGCATTCTCGTGCTCGTCGGCTTCGTGATGGTCGAGGCCTGGACGATCATCGCGGCACGGCGGCGGCAAGCCGCAGGGGCGCGGCTGCATTTGCGCATCGTCGGCCTCTTCTCGGCTATTGCGATCGTGCCGGCGATCCTGATGGCTTTCGTCGGCTCGGTGACTCTCGATCGTAGCTTGAATCCTGTGTTTTTACGCGACGTGCGCGGGTTCATTTTGCGGACCGGCGAGGCGGCGCGCTTCTTTCAGGAAGGGCAGTGCCGGGTTCTGCTGCGCGAGGCGCAGCTGACTGCTTCGGATCTCGACAGCGGCGAATCGATGTTCAAGTCCGACCGGCAATTGTTTCATAAGTTCTTCGCCTCGCGCGTCGAAGCGCTGGGCTTCGGCGCCGCGGCGATGATCCATCCGGATGGCAAGATCGACGACAAAGTTGTCGCGGCGGGCCGCGACGGCGCGCCGATCGTGCAGCCCAAACCTAATGATTTCAACGATGCGCGGGCAAGCGAGCCATTGTGCATGATCCTCGACGAGGGACGCACCTTCGTCGCGCTGCGCAAGCTCGACGGCTTCGGCGGGGATGCCTTTCTTTATGTCGCGCGGCCGGTCGGGCCGTTCGGCGTCGAATTCGCGCGCCAGGCGACGCGGCTCATCACCTTCTACGACATGTTCGATGCCTACCGGCACCGAATCCAGATCGCCTTTGCGACCATGTATGTGCTGATCGCTCTGGTGATGCTGCTGGCGGCAACCTGGGTCGGCCTCTCGTTTGCCAATAGTCTGGTGGCGCCGATCCGCCGCCTGATCACCGCCGCCGACGAGGTCGGCTCCGGCAATCTCGACGTCCATGTTGCGGTCAATCCGTCCGAGGGCGATCTCAGCCATCTCGGCGAAACCTTCAACAAGATGACGTCGGAAATCCGCCTGCAGCAGAACCGGTTGATTGCTGCCAGCGCGCTGATCGACGAGCGGCGCCTGTTTACCGAGGCGGTTTTGTCCGGCGTGCCGGTCGCGGTGATCGGCGTCGGCGGCAACGGTCGGATCACCGTCGTCAATCCGTCCGCCGAGAGGCTCATTCCGCACGAGGACGGCCAAGGCCCCGTGGGCCAGCCGATCGATGCGGTTCTGCCGGAAGTGATGCCGGTGCTCGAAGACGCACGCAACTCGAGCGGCCGGCTGTCGCGCGGCCAGATTTCGGTCAATCGCGGCGGCCGCGAACGCACCTTCAATCTGCTCGTGACCACCGAGCCGGGCGGCAGGACGGAAAAAAATTTCGTCGTCACGCTCGACGACATCACCGATCTCGTCACCGCGCAGCGCACGGCGGCCTGGGCCGATGTCGCCCGCCGCATTGCGCACGAGATCAAGAACCCGCTGACACCGATCCAGCTTTCGGCCGAGCGATTGAAGCGCAAATACGGCCGACTGGTCGTCGATGACCGGGATATTTTCGATCAGTGCATCGATACGATCGTCCGCCAGGTCGACGACATCAAACGCATGGTCGACGAATTCTCGGCCTTCGCTCGCATGCCGCGGGCCCGCCTCGTCCCCGACGACGTGACCGAATGTCTGCGACATGTGATTTTTCTGATGCGCGTCGGCCATCCGGACATCGAATTTGCCGACGATCTGCCGCAGGAGCCGGTGATTGCCGATTTCGACCGGCGGCTGCTGTCGCAGGCGGTCGCCAATATCACCAAGAATGCCACCGAGGGGATCGCGGCGCAGGCGGAGATCGAGCCGCCGCTAAAAGGGAGGATTTCGATTTCCTTGGATGTCACGCCCGAGGGGCTTGTCGAAATTTTCGTGGCCGATAATGGTAAGGGCTTTCCGAAGGAAAACCGGCACCGTCTGCTCGAACCTTATATGACGACGCGGGCCGAAGGCACCGGCCTTGGTTTGCCGATCGTCGCCAAAATCCTTGAGGATCATGGCGGCGGCATTGAATTGCTCGATGCGCCGGGCGGGCGTGGCGCCTGCGTCCGGCTTTATTTCCCGAAGGGTGACACTGCGCACCGCGCGGTCGAGTCATCCGAAGAAAAACGTTCGACTGCCGTCGTTGAAAGCGCCAAATGACAGGGCCAAAAGCGAGAGAGCTTGAATCTTGATGCCAAGCGACATTCTCATCGTTGATGACGAGGCTGACATCCGCGACATCGTTTCGGGCATTTTGTCCGACGAGGGTCACGGAACGCGCACCGCAAAGAACGCCGAGGAGGCGCTCGCCGCGATCGAGGCGCGGCGGCCGCATCTCGCCTTTCTCGACATTTGGCTGCAGGGCTCGCATCTCGACGGCCTGCAGCTTCTGCAATTGGTGAAAACGGCGCACCCGACCCTGCCGGTCGTCATGATCTCGGGCCACGGCAATATCGAGACGGCCGTCTCGGCGATCAAAATGGGCGCCTATGATTTCATCGAAAAACCGTTCAAGGCGGACCGGCTTGTGCTCGTCGCCGAGCGGGCGCTCGAAGCCTCGCGTCTGAAGCGCGAACTGAGTGAATTGCGTACGCGTACCGGCGCTGCCAATCGCATCGTCGGCAAGTCGAGCACCATCCATCAATTGCATCAGGTGATTAGCCGGGTCGCCCCGGCCAATTCCCGCGTGCTGATTACCGGCGCGCCGGGCTCCGGCAAGGAGCTTGCCGCGCGCAGCATTCACGATGCCTCGCCCCGCGCCAATGGTCCGTTCGTCGTCATCAACTCTGCGACCATCACGCCGGAGATGATGGAGATCGAGCTTTTCGGCGTCGAGAGCAAGGATGGGCAGCAGAGCCGCAAGGTCGGGGCGCTGGAAGAGGCGCATGGCGGCACGCTCTATCTCGACGAGATCGCCGACATGCCGAAGGAGACGCAGGGGAAGATCCTGCGGGTTTTGGTCGACCAGAATTTTCTTCGCGTCAACGGCACGACGCGCGTCAGTGTCGACGTGCGCATCCTGTCGTCGAGTTCGCGCGACCTGCCGAAGCTCATTGCCGAAGGCGCCTTGCGCGAGGATTTGTTCCATCGCCTGTCGGTCGTACCGATCAGGGTGCCGTCGCTCTCCGAGCATCGCGAGGACATTCCGGAGCTGATCGATTTCTTCATGGAGCAGATTTCGGCGACGACCGGTCTGCCGAAGCGCAAGATCGCCGATGAGGCGATGGCCGTCCTGCAATCGCACGACTGGCCGGGCAACATCCGCCAGCTCCGCAACAATGTCGAGCGGTTGATGATTCTCGCGGCGGGCGATCCGAACACGGAACTGACCTCCGACATGCTGCCCTCGGAGATCGGCGCTTTGGTGCCGTCGACGCCGAACGGCTCGGGCGGCGAAAAGTTGATGAGCCTGCCGCTGCGCGACGCGCGCGAAGTCTTCGAACGCGAATATCTGATCGCGCAGATCAACCGCTTCGGCGGCAATATTTCGCGTACCGCTGAATTCATCGGCATGGAGCGCTCGGCGCTGCATCGCAAGTTGAAGTCACTCGGGATCGATTGAGGCGGGGGCAGGGTGGGGCGCATCGCATATGTGAATGGGCGGTATGTGCCGCAGGCCCAGGCGATGGTCGCGATCGAAGATCGCGGCTATCAGCTGGGTGACGGCGTTTATGAGGTCTGCGAAATCCGCGGCGGCGCGCTGATCGACGAAGCGCGTCATCTCGCGCGGCTCGAGCGTTCCCTTGGCGAATTGCGGATGGCATCGCCGCTCGCGCCGGGCGCGCTGACGCATGTGCTGCGCGAGGTCATGACGCGTAACCGGGTGCAAGACGGCTATGTTTATATCCAGGTGACGCGCGGCGTGGCGCCGCGCGACCATGCCTTTCCAGTGCCGGCCGTGCGGCCGAGCCTGGTCGTCACCGCGAAGGCGGTCGATCCGGCCAAGGGAGCGGCTCTGGCCGCCAAAGGCATCAAGGTGATCTCGCTGCCCGACATTCGCTGGAAACGCCCTGATATCAAAACGATAGATCTGCTTCCCAATGTCCTGGCGCGGCAGGCGGCGAAAGAGCAGGGCGCTTACGAAGCCTGGCTGATCGATGCCGACGGCATGGTGACCGAAGGCGCCGCCTCGAATGCCTGGATCGTGAAGGACAAGACGATCATCACCCATCAGGTCGACCGATCGATCCTGCGCGGCGTAACGCGGACCACTCTGCTCGACCTGATCGCCGCCAAGGGCTTTCGGGTGGAGGAGCGGCGTTTCAGCCTCGAGGAGGCCAAAGCCGCGACAGAGGCTTTCATCACCGGCGCGACGACGCTGGTCATGCCGGTCATCGCCATCGACGATGTGGTGGTCGCCGACGGCAGGCCGGGCGGGCTGGCCACAAGCCTGCGTGCGCAGTTTCATAATTTTGCTAGGGCAACACCCTAGAAGGAGGCGGGAAACGGCTTAGAAACTGACCTGCGGCGCTCGGGAGAAAGTCCCTCTTGCAGCTTTGCCGCGGCCTGGGTCTAATGCAAATGATCGGCCTTTGGCTAAAGCCAAGCTGCCGGCCGGTCCACCTCGTGGCCTTTTATCTGATCGCGGGTCGCGTTTCTGTCTGCGGCCTCAAGAAAAGAACTGGAACAAAAAATGGCGGCCGAACGCACGCAAAACTTACAAGATACTTTTCTCAACTTCGTTCGGAAGAACAAAATCCCTCTCACCATTTTCCTCGTCAATGGTGTCAAGCTGCAAGGCGTCGTGACGTGGTTCGATAATTTCTGTGTCTTGCTGCGCCGTGATGGCCATTCGCAGCTCGTCTATAAGCACGCGATTTCGACCATCATGCCGGGACATCCGATCCAGATGTTCGAGCCTGGCGAAGAAACGCCGGCAGGCTCGTGACGGCGCGCGAAACGGACGCGAAGATTATTCCAGGCAAGGCGCCGGGCGGCGTTGAGACCGGCGCCGGACGTACGCGGGCCCTGGTCATCGGGCCCTATCTTCATGCGCGTCCGCCGCGCCACGCCACACCAGCGCAGGGAGGCGGCAACAGCCGTTCGCCGGAGGCGCGGATCGCGGAAGCGCGCGGCCTCGCCCAGGCGATCGACGTCGATGTCGTCGACGCGCTGATCGTCACGCTCGGCCAAATCCGCCCCGCGACCTATCTCGGCCAAGGCAAGGTCGAGGACATCGCGGCTCGGACCAAGACCGAGGACATCGACCTCGTCATCATGGATTGCGCGCTCTCGCCGGTGCAGCAGCGCAATCTCGAAAAAGCTTTTGCCGCCAAAGTCATCGACCGCACGGGACTGATTCTCGAAATTTTCGGCCGCCGCGCGCTGACTCGCGAAGGTACGCTGCAAGTTGAACTCGCCCATTTGACCTATCAAAAATCACGCCTGGTGCGGTCTTGGACCCATCTCGAACGCCAGCGCGGCGGCTTCGGTTTTTTGGGCGGCCCGGGCGAAACCCAAATCGAGACCGATCGGCGGTTGATCCAGGAGCGCATCGCCCGGATCGAGCGCGAGCTTGAAAAGGTGAAGAAGACGCGCGGCCTGCATCGCAAGAGCCGGCGCTCCGTTCCCTATCCGGTCGTCGCCCTCGTTGGCTACACGAACGCCGGCAAATCGACCTTGTTCAATCGGTTGACGCGGGCGGGCGTCGTGGCTGAAGACATGCTGTTTGCGACGCTCGACCCGACGTTGCGAGCCCTCAAACTGCCGCGCGGCAGCGAAATCATCCTGTCCGATACGGTGGGCTTCATCTCCGACCTGCCGACCATGCTGATTGCCGCCTTCAAGGCGACGCTCGAAGAAGTCCTCGAAGCCGACATTATCCTGCACGTCCGCGATATCGCGCACGAGGACAGTGAAGCGCAGCGCGCTGACGTCGACGCGGTGCTGGCCGAGCTCGGTATCGATGTCCAGAAGCCCGGCCGTCTGCTCGAAGTCTGGAACAAAATCGATGCGGTCGATTCCGAACGCGGCCTCGCGCTGCTTAATGCGGCGCGGCGCCAGCCGCCGAACAATCGGCCGGTTCTGATCTCAGCTTTGACGGGGCAGGGCGTCGACGATCTCTTGTCGCGGATCGAGACGCTGCTCGGCGCCGAGCGCGTGATCCTTGATCTTTCGCTCGATGCGGGCGACGGGCAGGGGCGCCATTGGCTTTACGAACACAGCGAAGTCTTAAGCCGCAGCGATGGCACGGAGGGGCGTCTGTTGCTGACCGTCAGCGTCCCGCCGGCTCTGGCCGAGACGGTGCGGCGGCGATTTATCGAAATCCCAAGGCGGGCGCGCGCAGCGCGGCAATGACCGGCGCCAGGCGCAGGCCGGCTTATCTCGCGCTTTATGCCTCTTGCGCTTTGGCTTCGTTCCAGAGCGCATCCATTTCGGCAAGGCTAACCGTGCCGAGTTTCCGGCCGCTCCGCCCGATCGCGCTTTCGATATAGGCGAAGCGGCGCAGAAATTTTTGGTTCGTGCCGCGGATCGCCGCTTCCGGGTCGGCGCCGACATGGCGCGCAAGATTGGCGACGGCGAACAGAAGATCGCCGATCTCATCCTGGATGGCCGCCGATTCCCTGGCTTCGAGCGCCGCTTCGATCTCCGCCGTCTCTTCGCGGATCTTATCGAGCACCAATCGCGCATCGTTCCAGTCGAACCCGACGGTTGCGGCCTTGCTTTGCAGCTTGACCGCGCGGGTCAGGCCGGGCAGGGCAACGGGCACGCCCGCGAGTAAGCGTCCCTCGCTCTCGCTTGCGCCGCGCGCCGCCTTCTCCTGCGCCTTGATTTCGGCCCAGAGACCTTTGACGTCATCAGGCGAGATATCGCGCTTGTCGCCGAAAACATGCGGATGACGGCGGATCATCTTCGCGGTGATGGCCTCAACGACATCACCGAAATCGAATGCGCCTTGTTCCTGCGCCATGCGCGCATGAAAAACGACCTGAAGGAGCAGATCGCCAAGTTCATCCTTGAGATCGACCAGATCGCCGTGTGCGATGGCGTCGGCGACCTCATAGGCTTCCTCGATCGTGTAAGGCGCGATGGTCGCAAAAGTCTGTTCGAGATCCCAGGGAGAGCCGCTCCGCGGCGTCCGCAGCGCCGCCATGATCTCAAGGAGCCGGGTGATATCGCGCGACGTCTGCATGGGCGGTCAAATAAAACGGCGCGAGGTGAACCTCGCGCCGCGGGTGATCATCAATTGAGCCTGGGCTCAGGCGAGGGCGATCGACAAGGCCTCACGGCCTTTCGGCGTATCGACGACCCGCATCGTCACCGGCTGGCCTTCGGCGAGATGATGAACCCCAGAGGGGCCGAGAATCGAGATATGCACGAATACGTCCTTGCCGCCGTCGTTCGACTGAACGAAGCCAAAGCCTTTGTTGTCGTCGAACCATTTGACTGTGCCGCTGACCTCAATCGCGGTCGACGGGTCAGGATGGCGGCGCGGCGGGCGGGCCTCGTTAAAACGCGGCGCCGGGGCGCGTTCGGCGGCGCCGGCCGTGTCGACCTCGAGCACGCGGGTGACCTGCGCGCCCTTAGCGCCCGTGCCGACATAGACTTTCAACTTGGCGCCGGGTGGAACCGTCTCATAGCCGGCGTTCTGCAGCGCGCCGATATGCAGAAAGGCGTCGCCCGTGCCGTTGCTCAATTCGACAAAGCCGAAACCCTTGTCGCCCTTGAACCACTTGACGACCGCATCGACCGGAACGCCGCCGGCTGCGGGGGGTGGCGGTGCCATGTCGGGGCCACCAAATCCGCCGCCGAAAGAAGGCCTCGAATGCCGGCTGGAACGCGGCGAATCGTAGGACATCGGGCCATCATCGTCAAAACCGCGCTTCTTAGGCCCGCGAAAATCTTTACCTTTGCTCATGAGATGCCTATTCTAAACATTCAAATCTGGACGCGCTGCTCGGCCGAACAGCGCCGCAGCAGGCCGATCGCTCCTCAGGTAATTCAGACACACTTGAAGACGAGTGCCAAAACACTCGTTCACAATGCGCGCTCTGAGCTGGTCCAGAAATGCCGACAGTCCCGCCTTTCACGTATTGATAACAGATATTCCAGTCTCTTGGCTACCGCTTTTGCGCCAAAGTATGACGCCACTGTCTATTTCCGACCAAGCTCCGTTTAAGCTGATGCCAGGGCGCCGCATAAAAAGCTATAAAATTCAGGGCCCTAAAGAGGGAGCTGCCCACTGCGCACAATTGTGTCAGAATCCTGCTAGAAAGGCGCCTTGTCAGCCTTCTTGAAATCCGTCGTCACGTTGCCGGAGAGATCGATATTTTCCGGGTTTAGCTCCATGACCGGCGCTCCGGGCGAAAGATCGAATTTATCGAGGTCCGCCCAGATGAGGTTCGGCGCCGTCGAGAGTTCGAAGAAATAGCGCCGGTCGGTGAGGTCGATCGCCGTGCGATATTCGGTGTTGTAGACTCCGAACTGATGATAGGGCGCTCCGAACGGGACTGAGGCGTTACGCGCGATCGCCAGGATGCCGGCAATCGCCTGACGCTGGTCTTTCGGCTCCGGCAACATCGCCGCGAAATAGGACGCGCGCTGGAATCGGTCGCGCGGATTGACGTTGCCGGGCAGCGGGATTTCGTCATTGGGATGCGAAAAATCGAATTTCTTGAGCAAGGCGAGCTGCTGATCGTAGCTCGGATCATTGGTCATCACCCGGTATTGGCGGCCGTGATGGATCAACGGCTTGCCGGCGACATATTCGACGATCGCGGAATCGCCGCTGGCGTCTTCGAGCGCCAGATGCACCGTCGCCTGGTGGCCGTGCGCCTGCGCCGGCCTGATCTGAATCTTATCGAGCAGGGCAAGCGCCTCGTCGACGTTGGCGGCATTGTCGACGAGATATTGCAGCCAGAGCCCGGCATGGACCGCGGGCTTGCTCGGGTCGCGCGGACCGAAATCGGTGGCTTGGAGATAGAGCATGTGTCCGGCAAGGCCACGCTCGTTGAGGCTGTCGGCGGT
Source organism: uncultured Methylovirgula sp. (assembly GCF_947646745.1). Taxonomy (NCBI): domain Bacteria; kingdom Pseudomonadati; phylum Pseudomonadota; class Alphaproteobacteria; order Hyphomicrobiales; family Beijerinckiaceae; genus Methylovirgula; species uncultured Methylovirgula sp. The sequence continues at coordinate 23,843 of NZ_CANSHK010000002.1, forward strand.
GCCGATCCCATAGATCGTGACGCCGATGCTTCCGTATCGGGAGGTCCAGATCGCCGGGTTGACCGTCTCGGTCTGGTGCGCACCAACATAACCGCCATTATGGGTCAGTCCGCGCGGAAACACCGTCAAGATGGGCTCGGTCGATTCCGGCCAGTCCATGGTGCGGCCCGCGACGACCGCGAGCTTATTGGTATTCCAAAGGATCCGCGTGCAGGTTTGCGCGGGCAGCCCGGCGGCAGCGAGCCCAAGCAGCGCGGCTCCCATACCGAAAGCGATCGTCTTGCGAGTCATGGCGCAATTTGACTGCGCCGATCTGGAGACGCCTTGATCTGGATCAGGGCGATTTCCGGCTTATTGAGCCGCACCCGTGATTCGCATAATCAATATTATGGAACTTCGCATTATCGTCGGGTTGTGCGGCGGAAAACCCGGCCTTGGCGCATCAAAGCGCGATTCGCATGCCGTCGTAAGCTGGCTCGACATGCGCCGGCAGTTTGTGGCGGAGCTGCTCGAAATCGAGATCGGTGTGGAGATTGGTCAGGATGGCGCGCTCTGGACGCAGGGTCTCGATCCATCCCAAAGTTTCCGGAACGGAGAAATGGCTCGGATGCGGCGTATAGCGCAAGGCATCCACGATCCAGAGCTTTAGCCCGCGCAAATGCGCTTCGCTTTCCGGCGGAATGGCGTTGAGGTCCGGCGTATAGGCAAAATCGCCGATACGGAAACCGAGCGCGTCGATCTCGCCATGGTTCAGCCGGAACGGCAGGAATGTGATGTCGCCGCCAGGACCGCCGATTGTCACGGGATGGCCGGACTTGAGGCGCTTGTCGTTCAGCAGCGGCGGGTAAAAGCTGCCGGCTGGCGTCTCGAAAATATAGCCGAAATGGCTGCGCACGACGGCCGCGGTGGCGGCATCCATATAAAGGTCGATGCGCCGCTTGTGCATGATGACGAGCGGCCGCACTTCGTCGATCCCATGCGTGTGATCGGCATGGGCATGGGTCAGCAAAATGCCATCCAGCCGATCGATGTCGAGATCGAGCAACTGCGCGCGCAAGTCCGGGCCCATGTCGATCAGGACCTGTGTCCTGGCGCCTTCGGCATTTGTTTGTTCGACGAAGAGCGCGCAGCGGCGGCGCCGGTTTTTCGAATTTTTGGGATCGCAAGCGCCCCAGCCCTGGCCGATGCGCGGCACGCCGGCGGACGAGCCGCAGCCAAGGATGGTGACGGCAAGTTTCATGCGGCCGGAGCTGCTGCCGGTGCCGGCATTTTAGAGAAGAGCCGCAGGACATTGGCGCTGGTCAGCGCGCCGAGCTCCGCCGGCGTCAGGCCCTTAATCTCGGCAATCACTTTTGCCGTCTCGGCAACAAAGGCGGGTTCGTTGCGCTTGCCGCGATAAGGGACGGGCGCGAGGAACGGCGCATCGGTTTCGACGAGCAGCCGGTCGTTCGGCACGTCGCGGGCGATGGCACGCAGCTCGCTCGAATTCTTGAAGGTCGCTATGCCGGAAAAAGAGATGGAGAGGCCGAGCGCCAGACCGGCTTCGGCCAATTTGCGCGTTGAGGTGAAGCAGTGCAGAACGGCCTTGAAAGCGCCCTTCCCCATTTCATCCTCGAGAATAGCCGCCATGTCGTCATCGGCGTCGCGCGCATGGATGACGAGCGGCAGGCCGGTTTCACGCGCCGCCGCGATATGGGTGCGAAACACCTGCGCGGCGAGATCGCGCGGCGTGTCGTCATAATGATAATCGAGGCCCGCCTCGCCGATGCCGACGCATTTCTCGTATTGTGCCAGCGCAACGAGGTCGGCGACCGAAACCTGCTCGTCCTTGGCATTCATCGGATGCGTGCCGACGGTGCAGAAGACATCGTCATAGGCCTCCGCCAGCGCGCGGATTTCGGCGAATTTCGAGACTGAAGTCGAAATCGTGATCATGCGCTTGACGTCGGCGGCGCGCGCCCGCGCAACCACCGCGTCGCGTTCGGCCGCGAAGTCGGGGAAATCGAGATGGCAGTGCGAGTCGATCAGCATGTCAATCTTTTCAAGCGCATTTCATCTGAAACGCATCGGATTTGTCCGACAACCGTTTCACACTTTTCGGTCCGGTGCCTTAAGCCGGTTCCACATAACGCGGAAAGATCGGCGCGGGTTCGGGCAAAGCGCGGCCCGGCGCGTCCGTGTCGGCCTGCTTCGCAAAGGCAAAATGGCGATGCGACGGCGCGACGGCAAGAAGGTCGAGCAGCCGCTCCGCCGCCTGCGGCGTGAAGGGCTGTGCCAGGATCGCAACGACGCGCAGCACCTGCGCCGTGACATAGAGGATCGTGCCCATCCGTTCGGGATCGGTCTTCTTCTTCGTCCACGGCTCTTCGTTGGCGAAATAGCGGTTGGCGTCGCCGACGACGCGCCAGATGTCCGCCAGGACAGCATGCAGCGCGAAGCTTTTCATCGCGTCGCGAGCCTTGCCGATGAGTGCATCCGCTGAATCGAGAATTGCCTTGTCGGCATCGGTATAAGCGCCCGGCAGCGGCAGGCGCCCGGCAAAATTCTTGGCGATCATCGAGAGCGAGCGCTGCGCCAGATTGCCGAGGTCATTGGCGAGGTCGGCATTGATGCGGTTGACGATCGCCTCGTGCGAATAATGGCCATCCTGCCCGAACGGCACTTCGCGCAGGAAGAAATAGCGCAATTGATCGACGCCATAGGTGGCGATGAGATCGGCCGGGCTGATGACATTGCCGACCGATTTCGACATTTTCTCGCCGCGGTTGAACAGGAAGCCGTGCACGACGATCTGCCTCGGCAGCGCGAACCCCGCCGACATGAGAAACGCCGGCCAATAGATGGCGTGAAAACGGGTGATGTCCTTGCCGATGACGTGGGCGTCGGCCGGCCAGAATTTTTCCCACGTCGCATCCTGTTGCCAGGGAAAGCCGGTGCCGGTGATATAATTGGTCAGCGCATCGACCCAGACATACATCACATGTTTAGGATCGCCGGGGACCGGAATGCCCCAATCGAAGGTCGAGCGGCTGATCGAAAGATCGGTGAGACCCCGCTCGACGAAGGCGACGATCTCGTTGCGATACGTCTCTGGCACGACGAAATCGGGGTTGGCGCGATAATGCGCCAGCAGTCGCTCCTGGTAGGCCGAAAGCTTGAAATAATAGCTCTCCTCCTCGACCCATTCGACTGACGCGCCGCTCGGCGCGAAATATTTGCCGCCGTCGCCTTTCGTCAACTCGGATTCGTCGAAGAAGGCTTCGTCGCGGACCGAATACCAGCCGGGATATTTCGAGAGATAAATATCGCCGTTGACCGCCATGCGGCGCCAGATCTCCTGGGCTGCGGCGCGGTGCGCGGCGCTGGTCGTGCGGACGACGACATCGGCCTCGGCGTTGAGCGCCGCGCCCATGGCCGCAAATTGCGCCGCCGTGCGGTCGGCGAGCGCGAGCGGCGTGATACCTTCGCGCGCCGCGGTCTGCTGCATCTTCTGGCCGTGCTCGTCCATGCCGGTGCAGAAGCGGACATCATAGCCGTCGAGGCGCTTGAAGCGCTGGATCGCATCGGTCGCGATCCGCTCGTAAGCGTGGCCGATGTGCGGCGCGCCATTGGCATAAGGAATTGCGGTCGTAATGAAGAAGGTCGGGGGCTCAGCCATGTTTGCTCATCGGCCGCGCCGCGACCGGGCCTCAGGCAGAAAGCGCCCGAGCCGCCGCGAGTTCGGCAAAAATCGACAGGATGACGGGCCGCTTGTCGAGATTGAGAGCCTCGGCTTCCCGCGCCGCATCGGCGGCTTTTTCCCATACCTCCGCCAGCGGCGCAAGGCGCGCCGGCCCGCGTGCCGCCTCGGCATGCAGGCGCTCGTCGATCCAATCCACAATGGCCGTCAGAACGCGATCGCAATCGTCCGTCTGGTCGCGACCGGTGATCCGGTCGGCCAGGGCATGGACGGCGCGCCAATCGAGCGCCGGCAGTGCCGCAAGCAGCCCGCGGACTTGATTGTCGAGCGCGATCCCTTCATCGGCGAGGAGGCTCAGCGCCGTCGCAACCGAGCCTTGCGCCCGTGCCGCCGCGGCGCTCCGCTCGGCCTCGCTCGTCTCGGTCCAAGGTTCTCCGAGCGTGCCGATGATCTGCAGAATGGCATCGCTGGAAAGCGGCCGCAGCAGCAGCATCCGGCAGCGCGAGCGCAGGGTGGGCAAAAGCAGCGCCGGCCGGTGCGACACGATGAGAAACAGCGAGCGCGGTGGCGGCTCCTCGATCAGCTTCAACAGCGCGTTGGCGGCGGAATTGTTGAGGTCGTCGGCGGCGTCGACGATGCAGATGCGATAACCGCCCGCCGCCGCCGCCGAGCGGAAGAGATGCGAGGCCTGTCGGACATCATCGACGCGGATTTCGGTATAATGACGTTTGGATTTTTCGTTCCATTCCCGCCGCAGCAGGACGACATCGCCATGCGACAGCGCAGCGACCTTATGCGCAATGGGATCGTCGGCGCCGACGCTGAGATCCGGCGCATTCTGCACAGGGGCTGCGGCAGGATCGGGATGCGCCAGGAGAAAGCGCGCAAGCCGCCAGGCAAGCGTGGCTTTGCCGACGCCGACAGGACCGCCGATGATGAAGGCTTGCGGCAGACGATCGGCGCGATAGGCCTCGAGCAGCTCCTGCTCCGCCTCGCGATGGCCGAAGAAGGCGCGCGTCTCGCGCGGATGCGGCGCCTCCTCGATACGATCGGCCTCCGGCGCGGCTTCGAGCGGTTTAGGCGCCATGCAGCGCCTCGCCCTGCGCGCTTGCGTCCGCATCGAGCAGCCGATGGCTGATCGCGTCCCAGATCGCCTGGGCGACTTCGGCTTCGCTGTGCGCCGCATCGACGACAACGCAGCGCTCCGGTTCCGCCGCCGCGATGGCGAGATAGGCCTTGCGCAAGGCCGCGTGGAAGGCGAGGTCCTCGCCCTCGAACCGGTCCGTAGGTGCACCGGCGCCGCGGCGCTCCGCCGCCCGCTCAAGCCCGATTTCCGGTGGCAGATCGAGGATCAAGGTCAGGTCGGGCCGCGTATCGCCAACCGTCACCCGTTCGAGGGCACGCAGAAAGCCGGGATCGAGACCGCCGAGCGTGCCCTGATAGGCGCGCGTCGAATCGGCGAACCGGTCGCAGACGACCCATTTGCCTGCCGCAAGCGCCGGCGCGATCGTATGATCGATATGGTCGATGCGCGCCGCGGCGAAGAGAATGGCTTCCGCCTTGGCGCCGAGCGCTTTGATCATTCCCGACAGCAGCAGGTCGCGGAGAATCTCGGCGCCGGGTGAGCCGCCGGGCTCGCGCGTCGAGATCGCCTCGATGCCGCGTGCCTGCAGCCGCGCCACAAGATAGCGCACTTGCGTCGATTTGCCGGCACCCTCCCCGCCCTCAAGCGTGATGAACGTGCCGCGCCTTGGCGGATTTGTAAGCGACGGATCCGAGTTCATTTCTTCAGGACATATTTGCGGAACATCTCTTCGGCATATTCAAGGCTCGCGTCCATCGCCCGGCGCTGCAACGAGCCGACGCCGATATTCGTCGTCGTCTTCAACGGCACGTCCAATATTTCGTTCGGGCCGCGGAAGATGCGCAATTGCGCCACCTCGCGTCCGGCGGAAACAGGGGCGACCAGCGGTCCCGTATAAACGATCTGGCCGTGCAGTTTGTCGTCGGAATTGCGCGGGATCAAAACCCGAACCGGCTTTTCGGACACCAGCGGCTCGTAGCCAGTGCTGCCGCCGTAAACATCGGCATAACCGACGATCTCGCCCGGCTTGAACAGCATCTTCGACTCGAACGAGCGAAATCCCCATTGGAATATCCGCACCGCTTCGGCTTCGCGCTCCTTGGCGGTCCGGGCGCCGTAAATTGCGAGGATGAGCCGCTGGCCGTTCTGCACGGCTGAAGCGACAATGCCATAGCCGCTGTTGTCGATATTGCCGGTCTTCAGACCGTCAGCGCCGATATCCATCGCGAGCAAGGGATTGCGGTTCGGCTGCTTGATCTTGTCCCAGGTGAAGTCCTTCTCGGAAAAATAGTGATAATATTGCGGGTAGGTCTTGATGATATAGGCGGCCAGGTTGGCCATGTCCCGCGCCGTGACCTTCTGGTCCGGATCGTCTTGGCCCCAGGGGTTGGTGAAGGTCGTGTGCGTGAGGCCGAGCTCGCGCGCGCGCTCTGTCATCCGGGTCGCAAAGGCGCCTTCCGAACCCGCTATGCCTTCGGCGAGTACGATCGCCGCATCGTTGCCGGAGACGACGACGAGGCCGCGGATCAAATCCTCGACCCTGATCCGGCTGTGAAGGACGGCGAACATGGTCGAGCCACGCGCCATGGCGCCGCCGGTCCGCCAGGCATTTTCGCTGACCTCAAACATATCGTCGAGTTTCAGGCGGCCCTGCGCCAAGGCGCGAAAGACGAGTTCCGCCGTCATGATTTTGGCGGTCGAGGCCGGCGTCTCCGGCGCGTCGGCATTCTTCTCGAAAAGGACGGTCTGCGAATCGGCGTCGATCAAGATGGCCGAGGGAACGCTGGTCTGAAACGCCTGCTCCGCCTGGGCCGGCCCGGACGCTATCAACGCGACGAAAATCAGCGCGGCTATTTTTCCAAGACTGCGGCTCATCGCCCGATTCACGTCCGTCCTCATCCGCTCCGGACTCCGCGCCGCCGCAGCGGCGATTGAGAATCGATCACGTCCGAAAGTTTGGACGTACGCGCGGAACTCTCGAATCGGCCTGCCCGGCTCGAACTTCAAACGTCCAATGCGCGCCAGCCAGAACTGGGGCGACCGAAATCGCCGCGATCAAGCGTCTGCAACATGCGTCCACGGCCGCGAGAAATCAACGCACCTCGCAGATCGACGCACCGGTTTGCACGATCGATCCGCGCGGCGAACCGAAATCAGGCGCATTGCGATTTATTGGGCGGCGGTCTCGCCGATCGGCACGCCGGCGCCGGGGATCGTTTCGAGATCGAAGGGGCGTACCGGGGGCATCGGCACCTTGCCTACGAAAATATGGCCGGGCGGCAAAGCATCGGCGGATTCGCTGCCGTCTCCCGGCTGGGCCGCAGCAGGCTGTTGCTGCGCCACGGCCGGCGCCGTTTGCGGCACATCGTTCGGATCGGCCGAGGCGGTCTGCACCGGCTCGTCGGCAGCATCGGCGTTGGCCAGCATGCTCGGCGCGCCGGATGGTGTCGACCCGTCGTTGCGCAAGGTGGACGCCAATTTCTCGTCGTCGGACCCTTCGAGGCTCGCGCGGCCGAGATATTCGATCTTCACCTTCGTCGTGCCGGTGCGGCGGAAATCGAGCAGGTCGGCGACGCGGCGCGACACGTCCATGATACGGCCCGGCGCGAAGGGGCCGCGGTCGTTGACCCGCACGACCATCGAGTAATGATTGCGCAGATTGGTGACGCGCGCATAGCTCGGCAGCGGCATGGTCGGATGCGCGGCCGAGATCGAATTGCGGTCGAAAATTTCGCCGTTCGCGGTGCGGCGGCCGTGGAACGCATCGCCGTACCAAGAGGCATAGCCGACGGCGACATAATGCTTGCGCTCGCTCGGATAATACATGTGCCCGGCGACCATATAGGGATGGCCGACGAGATATTTGCCGCCGCCGTGCGGAACCGCTTCGCCGTCGGCAACGACGCGCGGACTTGCCGCGCCATAGATCGATTGCGGGAAATATTCGGAGGAATGGACTCCGACCGGTTGTTGCGCACAACCGCCAAGCCCAAGCGCGGCGACAGCCGCAACGGCGAGCGGCGCAAAGAAGAAGGCCGATACGCGAGCCGACTTCGTCGGAGTGCCGGAGCGCCCGATATAAGCCAAGCGCGGCCAGAACTTTAAGCTATCCAACCCGAATCCCCCGTCTTCCGCATGCCGCATCGTGACCCCGCTTCGCGGATGAAGCTGCGCGCGCGGCCTTGCTAAAACTTTAAATGTTCAGCACTGGCGGCCGCGCGATTGCGGCATGCAAGACTTGGGAGTGGGCCCAGGAATTCAGACGAAATTGCGGCAAGTGCATCGGTGTTGCATTTTGGTATCCGCCTAAGACCATGCAATCTCTTCGCATTTCCGCGTCCAAAAGCGGTACGCAAACGTACGGGATCAAAGGGAAAAATCACATCGGCGAATTTGCGTTAACGACAAATCAAATTTTTCCAATCGTGTGGCCGACTGCAACGCTTAAGAGCTGAAATCTCCCTGCCGTTGCCTTGGGGTGACAGGTTTTGGTTGGAGTCTGCCTTAATCTGACAATGGTGGCGCGCTTGCAGATTCGCAGGCCGTGGGTTCGAGCATTGCGGAGGGGCTGTGAAGACATTTCATGGGACGGTCGGCTTGGTTATGGCGCTGATCGCCGGCCCTGCCCTCGCTGCGGACCTGCCTTCCACCAAAGCGCCTCCGGTCTATGCGCCGCCGCCGCCGGTTTTGAGCTGGACCGGGTTCTATCTCGACGCCTCGGGCGGTTACGGCGAATGGGACGGCAACACCACGACGGCCATCGCCGGGACCAACGAAGTCCAAGGCGGCCGCGGCTTCCTCGGCCGCGTCGGCGCAGGCTTTGACTATCAATTCGCCGATCATTTCGTCGCCGGCGTCTTTGGCGACGGCACCTATGGCCGCATGACCGGCATCATCCAGGATGCGGGCGCGGGATTGAGCGGCAACACCAATCAGAACTGGTCATGGGCGGCCGGCGGCCGCTTGGGCTGGCTGATGACGCCGGACCTTCTCATCTATGGCAATGCCGGCTTCACCCAAGCGCATTTCACCGGCTCGACCCTATACGGGTCCTTCACCGGCGCCTTCAGCGGCAATTCGATTCCCGGTTTCACGGCGAACGGCTGGTTTGCCGGCGTCGGCTTCGAGACCCTGTTTGCCCCTGGCTGGTTCTGGCGGACGGAATATCGCTTCGCCGATTATAGCGCGCGCAATTTGGCCGATACCGGCGCGCTGGGGCCGCTCAACAGCATCCACTTCCATCCCTACGCTCAGACGATCACCTCGGGCGTCGTCTACAAATTCGGCTGGCCGGATTTCAATGCGCCCGGCATTCCGTCGTTCACCCAGATCACCGATGGCTTCGGCCCGGCTCCGGCGGTAACGAACTGGACCGGTGTCTATGCCGACGCCGGGATCGGCTACGGCCTCTGGACCGCCAATACCAGCGTCTATAATCCGGCAACCGGCGGCTGCCTCGTTTGCGTCACGCAGCGCCAGGGTGGCCGCGGCGTCTATGGCAGCGTCGGCGCGGGCTATGATTACCAGCTGACGAGCAAGATCGTCGCCGGCGTTCTCGGCGAATACAATCCCTCCGATATGCGTGGCACGCTCGTCGATCAGGCGAACGGCCTCGTCGGATCGGTCAGCCAGAATTGGGCTTGGGCGGCGGGCGCACGGCTCGGCTGGCTGGTCTCGCCGGCGGTCTTGACTTATGCCAAGGCCGGATTCACCCAGGCGCGCTTCGGCGGCGCCAATCTGCAAGGCGCGTTCGGCGGCGGCGCGACCGGGATCGGCACGCCCGGCTTTACGACGGACGGCTGGTTCGTCGGCGGCGGTGTCGAGGCGGAATTCGCGCCCGGCTGGTTCTGGCGGGCGGATTATCGCTATGCCGAATACGGCTCGCACGAACTTCCCGAGCTCGGCGCCGGCGCACCGACGACGATCCATTTCCGTCCGGAGGAACAGGCCGCGACCTTGGGTCTTGTCTACAAGTTCAATTGGGCGCCGCCGGCGCCGGCTCCGGTCGTGGCGAAATACTGAGCGGCAAGGACGGGCGCGGAGCCTATTCGCGGCCCGAATTCGGGGCCGCGATCCGGTAATGCTCGGCGAGATGAAAGCCGATGAGTTCGGCGAAGAGCTTGAACATGCCGACGGCGGCCGGCGTCTTCACGCGCGCCGGCTTGGTATCGACCGCGCATAAGGTGCCGAAGAAGCTTCCGTCCGGCAGCAGCAGTGGCACCGAAATGTAGCTCTGGAAGCCGTAGAGTTTGGGCGTCGGATGCTGGCAATAGACCTCGTCTGTCGCGACTTCGTCGATGGCGACCGGCCGCCCGCTCTGTCTTATGTCGCGGCAGATGGTCGTTTCGATCACGAGTTCGTCCCCGGGCTCGATGCCGAAATTGATCGTGTCGCGCACGTCGCAGGCGACCCAACGGTCTTCCGTGACGCGCGCGACGACGGCAAAACCCATGCCCGTGGTTTCACAGACGACGTCGAGGATCGTGCGCACGACCGGGATGCGCTGGACAAGGCTGATATCGAAACCGATCGGATCGGGTACTTGCATTGCAAATATCCCCTATCGTTGTCCGACCCATTATAGCGGCAGCGTCGACACAAATGAAGGCGAAGGTCCGGCAACGCGGCCGCAGCCGGCGATGCGTCCGGTGCGCGGTCGCGCCGACGGTGTCGTTTGATGGCGCCGGACCGGCGCCCGGCTAGGTGAGATTATTGGCGACGGCGTTGAACTTGGCCGAGAGGCTGGTGCCGACGGTGGAGATGGCGGCAATGATCACAACGGCGATGAGCCCGGCGATGAGGCCATATTCGATAGCCGTGGCACCGGATTCGTTCTTAAGAAACGCGCGAAAGATCTTCATCTGATTTCCTTATTACGCGGACCGCATAGCATGCCGGAACGGCGAGCCCATGCTTACAGGCCGGCCGCTGCAAACTGCTTAATGAATCGTAAGCAGATGGACGCGTGCGTGGTTGGGATTTGTTTACCTTGGCCGCAGCAATATTTCGTTCAGCGTAAATTTTCGCGCGACGTCGGAGTTTGCCGATCTCGTCCCGCCAATCGGATTTCGCCGGGATCGACGACCTGGCCGCTTTGCTCGCCGGCAACCGCGATTATTTTTCTGGGGACGCGGCTCCCGCGCGACAGCCGCCGAGCTTGAATCCCGGCGCCGGTAGGATGCAATCGGGTGCGGCGATGAGCCGGGCGGGAGGAGCCCTCGAATGCCAGAACCATCCGACCTTGGCGGCGACGAGGAATGGTCGGAAATCGATCTCCGTGAGTTACGCCTGGCGATGGAGAACGGCCACTCCATCGAAAAAGCTGCGCGCTTCCTCTGCCGTGTGACGGCCATGGATGAAGTGGCTCATAAGGTCTTTGAGCTGGGGCTTAAGCAGAGGCCGAAACCCCGCCGTAAAGCAAATCGGCATTGATCAATTGACTCTGCCGAGCAGCGGTCCAGATTCGGGCTCCTTGTTTTGCGTAAGGAGGATGTCTTGGCTGCTCGTCCTTATTGGAGGGGATACCTCAAGCTGTCCCTGGTCTCCTGCCCGATCGCGCTTTACCCCGCGACCTCGAGTTCGGAGCGTATCGCCTTCCGCCAGATCAACAAGAAAACCGGCAATCGGCTGCGCCAACAGCTCGTCGACGAGGTGACGCGCGAGCCGGTCGAAAGCGAGGACAAGGGCAAGGGCTACGAATATGCCAAGGACAGCTATGTCATGATCGACGATAACGAGCTCGAGGCCGTCCAAATCGAGAGCAGCAAGACGATCGATATCGACGCTTTCGTGCCCAGGGCGCAGATCGACGAGCGTTATTTCAATTCGAGCTATTATATCGTTCCCGACGGTAAGGTCGGCCAAGAGGCGTTTGCGGTCATCCGCGAGGCGATGCGCGACAAGAAGATGGCGGCGCTTGCCCGGGTCGTTCTCAGCAAACGCGAGCACGTCATCATGCTTCAGCCCTGGGACAAAGGCATGATGGGAACGACGCTGCGTTACCCTTATGAGGTCCGCAAATCAGACGATCTCTTCAGCGAGATCGAGGACTTCAAAATCCAACCCGATATGCTGAAACTCGCGGACCATATCGTCGAAAGCAAAACGGCCGATTTCGACCCGGCGCAGTTTCACGATCGTTATGAAGACGCCGTGGTCGAATTGATCCGGTCGAAGCGCGCCGGCCTGCCGTCGGCGCCGCAGCGCCTGTCCGAGACGGCGCCGAATGTCGTGAGCCTTATGGACGCGTTGAAACGCAGCCTAGCCGACGGTAAGCGCACCCCGGCGGCCGATGCCCCCGCCCCGGCTCCAAAGGCGAAGCCCAAGAAACCTGCCAAGCGCGCGCAGGGCCAAGCTGAAATGCTTCTGCCGATTGAGGGAAAGGGCAAGAAGTCCGAGCCCGCTGCAAAGCCCGCCGGTCGCTCGGCGCCGCGCAAGCGTGCGGGCTGAAGGGCACGGCCAGCGAACGCATTGCGCCGCTGCGGCCAGGAAGACCGAGGGTCTCAGCGGCGATAGCGCAGCAGGCCAATTAAAATGACGGGGATGAGGAGGAGCAGAACGGCAGCAATGATGCCCTCCGCCACGTGAATGGCGCCTCGATCGGTGACGCCAATCAGAAAGCACCACCAACCAACCAGTCGATCAAGCATCGCGAATCCCCCCGGAAAAGCCGACAGATAGCGCACCGCCGAGGCATCGCAAGGCCAAAGCTAAGTCACTGAGATTATGGCGACCCCGGCAGGGCTCGAACCTGCGACCTGCCGCTTAGAAGGCGGCTGCTCTATCCAGCTGAGCTACGGGGCCTTGCCCGGTCTGTTCGTTTCAATGCGTCCACTGGCCTAAACGCGTCGATTTAAAATTGTCGGAATAGGACAGGATTTTGCGGCTCGTGGGCTTCGGCTCTTCGAGCAGGAAAGGAATGCCGTTCTTTTCGGCATAGGCCATCGCCTCCGCCTGCGTGCCGAACCAGAGCCGAACCTGGCGGCGCGTGTCGCGCGTGCCGGTCCAGCCCATGAGCGGATCGATCTGCGGCGCGAATTCCGGCGGAAATTCAAGCACCCAGTTCTTGCTTCTCGCCTGGCCCGATTGCGTCGCCGTCCGGCTCGGCCGATAGATGCGTGCGTTCATTCCTGAAATCCGATCTTCGACAATCGACAAGTTGGTCGGGGCAGCAGGATTCGAACCTGCGACCTGAAGTACCCAAAACTTCCGCGCTACCAGGCTGCGCTATACCCCGAAGAGCGATAAGCCGCCCTGCCCGTTCGGCGTCCCAGCTAGCATGCCCCCGAAGACCGGACAAGGCGCCGCCCTCATGGGGTGAAGATGGCGTCGCGGACCCGGTCGCCCACCTTGAGGCCGATCCGGGCGGCTGTCCCGCCACGGACTTCGAGCACCGCGTCGGTCGGCACGCCGACGCTCAAAATCTTCTCCGACATGGGCTCGGCATTGGCGATAATGCCGACGACCTTGCCGGTCTTGTCCATGAAGATCATGTCGAGCGGAATGAAGGTGTTCTTCATCCACATCATGATGTTTTGCTCGCGCTGGAAATCGAACAGCATGCCGTAATCGGCCGGGATCGATTTGCGGAACATCAGGCCCTTTTCGAGATCGGGCTGAGAGCGCATCACATCGACATTGAACGGATGGCTGCCGCTCGACGTCTCAATCGCCAGGACGTTGCGATCGGATTGCGCAAGTCCGGCAAGCGGCGCGACGGCAAGCAGGGCGAGAAACGCGCCGAAAACGCGCCAGTGACGAACGAAATGAGAAGGCGCCATAGCATGATCCGGTTGCGCAGCCCCGCGGCCGCGCTTCTCATGCCGGATCAGTGCGAGGAAGGCAAGGCCGCTTCGAGCGGCCGTACCTCGGCCGCCATCAGGCCTTTCGGGCCGTCGCCGAAACGCACCAGCAGGCTGTCGCCGGGTTTCAGCTCGGCAATGCCATAGCGGCGCAAGGTTTCCATGTGGACGAAAATGTCCTCGGTGCCGTCGCCGCGCGAAACGAAGCCGAAGCCACGCACACGGTTGAACCATTTGACGACGCAGATCTCATAGCCGCTGGTCGGCGTGACCTGGACATGCGTGCGCGATTGCAATTGCGCCGGATGGATGGCGGTCGATTCGTCCATCGATACGACACGCAAGACTTGCAAGCCCTTGCTGCGGGCCGCCGCCTCGCAGACGATACGGGTGCCCTCGTGGGCGGTCTGGAAACCGTCGCGCCGCAGCGTCGTTACATGCAGAAGAACGTCCGGCAGGCCATTGTCGGGTACGATAAAACCGTAGCCTTTGGCGACGTCGAACCATTTGATGCGCCCGGCGATCTCGACCAGGCCCAGACTTGAAGCGCCAATCTCTTCGGCGCTCTGTTCAAGCTCAGTGCTTACGCCCGCATGCGCCGATTGAAAATCGCTGCTGCTCAACGGACCAGCTCCCCACGCCCCGCTCGCGGCTTAGCCACGATGCGCAATCACATCGAATCAATCTCATCTCGATAATGAGGATAGCATTCGGCGGTTGCGGCAAAAGCGGGAAATTCGGCGAAGCTGTGGATGACTCCAACAATGGCGTGCGCTGGCGCACGCGAGATCGAGAGCGGGATGATTTCGCAACAATTTTCCGCGCCGGCCGCTTGGCTGCGCAAAAATTGGCGGAGGCGGGAGTGAAAAACTGGCTCCCTGAGCAGGACTCGAACCTGCGACCGATCGATTAACAGTCGATTGCTCTACCAGCTGAGCTATCAGGGAACGGAAGCGCGCATATAGCAAGCTGTGGGCCGCTTTGCAAAGCTGGAAATAAGCCGGAATGAACCTTCCCGGCGGCTTTTGTGCCGCGCGAGTTGCCGTCGGCGGTGCGCCTTGCTATAGCGGCGACCGCTGGCGGGGCCGCCCCTGCCGCGACGGCCTCGTGGCGGAGTGGTTACGCAGAGGACTGCAAATCCTTCTATCCCGGTTCGATTCCGGGCGAGGCCTCCATTCGGGCACCCGGCCGGACCGCGTGCCCTGCGCGCGCTAGGGCTGCTCAGAGCGCTGCTTGCCTAAGGCTTTTTGGCGCGGTTCACCGCATAATCCATGAGTTTGAACTTGGCGGCATAGGGCAGCGCGCGGATAAATTTCGACAGCGCCGTCAATTGCCAGGGAAAGGCGATCTCGAATCCGCCGCGTTCGAATCCGTCGCAGATGATTTTCGCCGCCGCCTCCGGCTCGATTTTATAAGGCTGGGCGAAATCCTTTTCCTGGTCGGTCATCGCCGTGCGGACGAAGCCGTGATTGATGACCTGGAGCGTGACTCCGGCCTCGCGATACATCTGCGACAGCGCTTCGGCCATATAGATGAGCGCCGCCTTGGAGGAGCCGTAAATCGCCGAAGACGGCAGGCCGTTATAGCCGGCAAGCGAGGCGTTTATGGCGATCTGGCCGCGGTGGCGCTGCGCCATCGCCGCCAGCAGCGGGTCGAGGCAGTTGGCAGTGCCTTGAACGTTGACCGCGTAAGTTTGCGCGACCAAGGCGGCGTCGAAGCCTTCGCGCTCGACATGAAGCGACAGGCCGGCGTTGAGAAAAGCCAGCGCAATCGGTCCCTGATCCTTCTCAATCTGCGCGATCAGCGTTCGATTGCCGGCCGTGTCCCGCACGTCGCCGGGATAGGCGAAGATCTGCGCCGGGCGGGTTGCGGCGAGCTCCCTCAAGTCATCGGCGCGGCGCGCCATGGCCGCGACGCTATAGCCGCGCTCGGCCAACTCGATGACGACGGCACGGCCGATGCCGGAACTGGCGCCGCTGACGAAAGCGATGCCGTCGCTCGGCTTGGCCCGGTAGCTTTTCTTGCTCATGCGCCCGCACCACCCCGATCCATGACGGCAAAGCGCCTCACCGGCGCGGCTCGACAGGTCGCGCTGCGAGCTTTTATATAGCCCATGATTTTGGTCAGGAATGCCAATATGCCGGTCCGGGAAAACGTTGTCGACGCCATCGGGCACACGCCGCTCATCAAATTGCAGCATGCCTCGAAGGCGACCGGCTGCGAGATTTACGGCAAAGCCGAATTTGTCAATCCGGGCGGCTCGATCAAGGACCGCGCCGCGCTCGCCATCGTCCGCGATGCCGAGGCGCGCGGCACGTTGAAGCCGGGCGGCGTCATCGTCGAGGGAACGGCGGGCAATACCGGCATCGGCCTCGCGCTCGTCGCCAATGCGCTGGGCTATCGCACGGTGATCGTCATCCCGGAGACGCAGAGCCAAGAAAAGAAGGACATGCTGCGCCTTCAAGGCGCCGAATTGATCGAAGTTCCGGCCGTTCCCTATTCCGATCCCAACAATTACGTGAAGCTCTCCGGCCGGCTCGCCGAGAAGCTTGCGCATGAGCACATCCAGGGCGCAATCTGGGCCAATCAATTCGACAATGTCGCCAACCGGCAGGGCCATATCGAAACGACAGGGCCGGAAATCTGGGCCGACACGGACGGCAAGATCGACGGCTTCGTCTGCTCGGTCGGCACCGGCGGCACGCTCGCGGGCGTTGCCCTGGCGCTCAAGGCAAAGAACCCGAAAATCAAGATCGCGCTGGCCGATCCGCTCGGCGCCGCACTTTATGAATATTACACCAACGGCGTTCTGAAATCGGAAGGCACTTCGATCACCGAAGGCATCGGCCAAGGCCGGATCACCGCCAATCTTGCGGACGCGCCGGTCGATATCGCCTATCAGATCACCGACGAAGAGGCCCTGCCCGTTCTCTTCGATCTTGCCGCGCACGAAGGTCTGCTGCTCGGCGGCTCGTCCGGGATCAATGTCATCGGCGCGTTACGCCTCGCCAAAGAGCTTGGCCCGGGTCATACGATCGTCACCATCCTGGCGGATTCCGGGGCGCGCTATCTTTCGAAGCTCTACAATCCGGATTTCCTGCGCTCGAAACATCTTCCCGTGCCGCCCTGGCTCGAGCGTCCGGTCTCCATCAAACCCCCTTACGTGTGAGGACATCGCCGATGAGCGGCTCTTTGTTTGTTTCGACCGAATGGCTCGCGGCCCATCTCGGCGAGCCGGATCTCGTCATCATCGATGGCACCTTCCTGCTGCCGAGCGAAGGCCGCAATGCGTACGAGGAATATCGCGCAAGCCACATTCCCGGCGCGGTCTTTTTCGACATTGACGAGATCGCCGATCACAGCACCAATCTGCCGCATATGCTGCCGACGCCCGAGGCATTCGCCAAGGCCGTCGGCGCGCTCGGCATCAGCGATACATCGCGGATCGTCGTCTACGACACGAGCAATTTCCAGGGCGGCGCGCGGGTCTGGTGGACGCTGCGGCTTTACGGCGCCAAGGATGTGAAGCTTCTTGCTGGCGGCTTCGCGCGCTGGAAGGCCGAAGGCCGTCCGCTCGAACAGGGTCAGGTCAGGCGCCCGCCGCAGACCTTCACCGCTCACTTCGACGAAGCGGGCGTCGCCTCGCTCGACGACGTGCGTGCGATCATGCGGGACGGCTCGCGTCAGATCGTCGATGCGCGGCCGGCGGCGCGCTTTCGGGGTGAAGCGGAGGAGCCGCGCCCTGGCGTTCGCTCGGGCCATATTCCCGGCAGCTTCAACCTGCCGTCGCGCGACCTTGTCAAAGACGGAGAGATCAAGCCGCCGCAAGAGATCGCGGCCGCTTTCGGGCAAGCCGGAGTCGATATTTCGAAGCCGGTGCTGACAACCTGCGGGTCCGGCGTCACGGCCGCCATCCTGCTGCTCGGATTGGCGACGCTCGGCCAGGATGATGTGCGCCTTTATGACGGCTCGTGGAGCGAATGGGGCGCACGCTCGGATACGCCGATCGAAAAGAGCTGACCTCGAAATCGGCATGGAAAATCGGCATGGAAAATCGGCATGGAAGGGCGGCTTTGAGCTAGGCTTGGCCGCGAGCTTTGCATGCCTCGCCTAGGAGATTTCATAGCCGGGCGACTTGCGCAGGGAACGCTTTGCAGCGCCGCTGGTTTTCGACAGCCGACAGCGCGCAAATTCGTGAAGTGAGTGGCAAAGCGCTTGACGTGTTTCGCAGCCGCGCTACGATAGAAGAGCTGCGGCGATTCATTTGAAACCATTGATGGTTTTGGGTGTTTGCCGGTGGGAGCGTTCGACGGTCGTCGGGCGTGGTTTGGGTCCTTCAAGCGGTGCAAGGCCGCGTGATCTCCTGAGGAGCCAGACCGGGTTTTCCCGTCCCCTATCCTCCCCGCGTGGGGAGTCGTGATCGCACAATCCAACGAATTTCTCGCCGTCAATGCGGCCGGCTTCGCTTGGAAAGATCAACCTTCGAGAGCTCAGGAGTGACAGCCATGTGTGATTATTCGCTTGAAATGTATGCCTCTCGGCCCGCCCGCGAAGGCGAGAGATATGTCACGACGCGTTTCCCGTCAGGCAGCGTCGGGCTTTCTGCGCCGGGCGATTGCACGACGGCGGTCTGCGTTCAATACGACACGCATCTGCGGCTCGAGAATATATCGGGCGATCTGCAGACCCGTCTTGGCGTCAAGGCTGAGGAAGACGTTGTCTTCGCGCGCCTCGAGCACGGCGCCTATCGCGATGGCATACGTTTCGCGAACGGTAAGGAAATCTCGCTGCAATTGCTCGGCTCGGGCGTCGGCGCGACATTGACCGCCATCGCAAAGCCGATCCCGGCGGCAGCGGCTGTCCGTGCGGATATTCTGGAACATATCGACTGACCGACGCGTCGCGTCGTTCCATGAACCGGCAGTGGCCTCGCCCCTGCCGGTTTTTTATTGTGCCGTGCCGGCGGCCGGGCCGACGCCCTGCCCGATTCCGGTCGTTTTTTTGCATGGCGGCTCCGCGCCGGGGGTGCTAATGAGGCCGGCGGTACGCCTAAAACGCGTGAGTTTAGGCCATTTGCAGGCACAAAGACCTCAATGAAGAAGATCGAAGCGATCATCAAACCGTTCAAACTTGATGATGTGAAGGAGGCCCTGCACGAGGCTGGCGTCTCCGGCATCACCGTGACGGAAGCCAAGGGGTTCGGCCGCCAGAAGGGCCATACCGAGCTTTACCGCGGCGCCGAATATTTCGTCGATTTCCTGCCGAAGGTGAAAATCGAAGTGGTGCTGCCCGACCCGATCGTCGATCAGGCGGTCGAAGCGATCCGCAAGGCGGCGCTCACCGGCCGCATCGGCGACGGCAAGATTTTCGTCTCCAACATCGAAAGCGCGGTTCGGATTCGCACGGGCGAAAAGGGGCTTGATGCGATTTGATCGCATCGTCTGGGGACATTCTGTTTATCTGAGCATCTATGAGGGCGTGATATGACGACGACTGCCAATGACGTGCTGAAACTGATCAAGGACAGAGACATCAAATATGTGGATTTCCGGTTCACCGATCCGCGCGGCAAGTGGCAACATGTGACCTTCGACGTGTCGTTGATCGATGCGGAGACCTTCACCGAGGGGCAGATGTTCGACGGATCGTCGATTGCCGGATGGAAGGCGATCAACGAGTCGGACATGAACCTGAAGCCCGATCCGAAGACGGCGACGATCGATCCCTTCTTCGCGGCGCCGACCTTGTCGATCGTCTGCGACGTGTTGGAGCCGACGACGGGCGAGCCCTATAACCGCGATCCGCGCGGCATTGCCAAGAAGGCCGAGGCCTATCTCGCCGCGAGCGGCGTCGGCGATACGGTCTATTTTGGCCCCGAGGCCGAATTCTTCGTCTTCGACGACGTGCGCTTCTCGGCCGAGCCCTACAACACCGGCTTCGAACTCGATTCGATCGAATTTCCGTCGAACTCGGACACGACCTATGAGGGGGGCAACCTCGGCCACCGGGTGCGCACCAAGGGCGGCTATTTCCCCGTGCCGCCGCAGGATTCGGCGCAGGACATGCGCAGCGAAATGCTCGCCGCCATGGCGGCGATGGGCGCCAAGGTCGAGAAGCACCACCATGAGGTGGCGTCAGCTCAGCACGAGCTTGGCCTCAAGTTCGGCCCGCTGACGACGATGGCCGACCATCTGCAGATCTATAAGTACTGTATCCATCAGGTCGCGCAGAGCTATGGCAAGACGGCGACCTTCATGCCGAAGCCGGTCTACGGCGACAACGGCTCGGGCATGCACGTGCATCAGTCGATCTGGAGGGGCGGCAAGCCGCTCTTTGCCGGCAACAAATATTCCGACCTGTCGGACGATTGCCTCTATTACATCGGCGGCATCATCCGCCATGCGCGCAGCTTGAACGCCTTCACCAATCCGTCGACGAATTCCTACAAGCGGCTGGTGCCGGGCTTCGAAGCGCCGGTCCTGCTCGCCTATTCGGCGCGCAACCGCTCGGCCTCGTGCCGCATCCCCTATACGTCGAACCCGAAGGCGAAGCGCGTCGAGGTGCGTTTCCCCGATCCGACGGCGAACCCCTATCTCGCCTTCGCGGCGCTGCTGATGGCGGGCCTCGACGGCATTGCCAACAAGATCGATCCGGGCGCGGCGATGGACAAGGACCTCTACGACCTGCCGCCGAAGGAATTGAAGAAGATCCCGACGGTCTGCGGCAGCCTGCGCGAGGCGCTCGCGAACCTCGACAAGGACCGCGCCTTCCTGAAGGCCGGCGGCGTCTTCGACGACGATTTCATCGATTCTTACATCGAGCTGAAGATGACCGAAGTGCAGCGCTTCGAAATGACCCCGCACCCGGTCGAATTCGAAATGTATTATTCGCTGTAATAAGACCCGCAGAGAAAACAAAAGGCGCTTCGAAAGAAGCGCCTTTTTTGTTGGTTCAGCGTAACAAGCGCGATTATTTCCGCACAATCACATAAGCGAAACTTGAAACGGCGCGCCAATCACGCTCTTGCGCAAACCGGGTGAAAGCCGCGTCGATCTGCTTCAGGATCGGGAATTTCACGAAATAGCTGTAGCCCCAGAACGGCAAAACCGTGACGTCAGAGAAGCCCGCGCTTTGCAGCATGGGAACGATCTTATCTTCCTCGCTGAAGCAATAATGATAGTGGGCCGGAAATTTTGGATTGTCGCCGTCCGGCTTGCGATCCGGGAAGACCAATTCGAGCAAAGACCGAGACAGGTTTTCCGGGATGATGCGGTTGAGCACGAAGGGCGGCGCGTAGAGAGTCGGAAAAAAGCTGAGCGCCATACCGCCCGGCGTGAGCGCCGCGTGGATATTGCGCCACATTTTCGCGACGTCGGGCACGTGCTCCATCACCATACGGCAATAGGCAAGGTCGTAGCGCCCTTCCCCCAGGGTCGCCGGCGTATCGTCTGCGGCGATGTCGCAGACGACCTTGCGATAATTCGAGGGTGCAAGCGCGAGTTCGTGCGCGGAAATGTCATTCAGCGTCACCTCGAAACCAAGCTCATTGATTTCGTCCGGCATGAAAAGCGGGTCGCGGCCACCGCCGATTTCGAGGTGACGGTTCAGGCCATATTCGCGAGCGATCTCGATGATTGTCGGCTTGTAATTCTCCCAAGCCCAATTCCAGTCGGTCGGATAACCGAGATCCGCGACAACCTGCGCGATATCGCGCGGCGTGCCCTTCGTTTGTGCAGGCGCGTGATCTTGCATGAACGGCTCCTTCGATCGCGGACGCGATCGGCGTGTTCTCTCAACGTCTAAATATCGGAATATTCCCAAGATTTTGAATCAACGGCCAAGTAAGGTTAAGACTTGGCGCGCATCGGTGCGATTTACCGATTTAATGGAAATCTCAGTGCATGGTCGGATTTCGGCCCAACCGGCGCTCCTGCCATGGCGAAAACAAAGCTGAAGAAATTCCGCGCCGCGATCGTGCGCGATTTCCCTGCCCTGGCGTCGGCCGAATTCACGCTGATCGGCGACGGCTGGGATTCAATTGCCGTCGATGTCGACGGCAAGCTGATCTTCAAATTTCCCCGCAACAAGGTCGCCGGCGCCGCGCTCCGGCGCGAATCCGCGATCCTTGGCGCAGTGCGCGCAGCCATTTCGCTCGCGGTGCCGGACCTGCGCCTGCATGAAGGCCCGCCGCTCTTCTCAAGTCATTTGAAGTTGAAGGGCCGCCAGATCGAGACGGAAGATTACGACGCCTTGCCGGAAGAGGCGCGCCAAAAGCTGGGCGAAGACTTGGCGCGCTTCTATGCCGAGCTGCATGGCCTCGACCCTGCCAGGATGAAGGCCGCCGGCGCGCAGCCCGTCTCCGGCTGGCATACGGCTGCTGCGATCCGCAAGAAGGCGCTGCCGCTCCTGTCGCGCAAGCTGCGCCGCTATGCCCGCCACATTGTCGAGGCGCACAAGGCGCTGTCGCCCGATCCTGGCGGCACTGTCTTCGGCTTCTTCGACGGCCATGGCTGGAACATGGCTTTCAACCGGAAGAAGCAGCGCCTGGTCGGGATCTACGATTTCGCCGATTCGGGCTTCGGCCCCCGGCACGAGGATTTCACCTATTCGAACGCCATTTCGCCGGACCTCACGGCGCGGATCGTGTCGGCCTATGAAGGGCTGACCGAGCGTGAGCTCGACCGGCGCCGTATCGACATTCTGACCGGTTATCACCATCTCTCGGAACTGGCGGATTTTGCCGGCAATCCCGGCAGGGCCAAGCAAATGCGTCGCAACTTCAAGGTGTGGGCGCAACAACAGCCTGATTTTCCAGGCGAAAAATCTCGCAAGGATTAGCCGCGGCACTCCTTGAGAATGCCCCAAACTTGGCCTTCAGCTCATTGCGAAAGCCCCGCCCTGGCCCGCTTTGCGGTAAACTTGCGGGCGAATCATGTGTTCACGAGAGAAGGCACCGAGCGTCTTCATGGCCCATAATGGCGATTTGTTCGGCGGCGCGCCGCGCAAGCAGACCCCGAAGGCGGCAGCGAACCGCAACAGCACCGGCACGCCCAGCGAAGCCGGCTATACCGCCGCCTCGATCGAAGTTCTGGAGGGGCTCGAGCCGGTGCGCCGGCGCCCCGGCATGTATATCGGCGGCACCGATGAAGCGGCGCTCCATCACCTCTTCTCCGAAGTGCTGGATAATGCGATGGACGAAGCCGTCGCCGGCCATGCGACCTTCATCGACGTGACGGTCGAGGCCGACGGTTTTCTCAGCGTGTCGGACAATGGCCGCGGCATTCCGATCGATCCGCATCCGAAATTCCCGAAGAAATCGGCGCTCGAAGTCATCATGACGACGCTGCATGCGGGCGGCAAATTCGACTCCGGCGCCTATCAGACCTCGGGCGGCCTGCATGGCGTCGGCGTCTCGGTGGTCAATGCCCTGTCCGAGCGGCTGGAGGTCGAGGTCGCACGCGGCCAGATCCTCTATCGGCAGATTTTCGAGCGCGGCCATCCCAAGGGCAAGCTTGAACAGGTCGGCAAGGTTGCCAACCGGCGCGGCACCAAAGTGCGCTTCAAGCATGACGAGCAGATTTTCGGCAAAGGCTCCAAGTTCAAGCCGGTGCGGCTTTTCCGCATGGCCCGCGCCAAGGCCTATCTTTTTGGCGGCGTCGAAATCCGCTGGCATTGCGCGCCGCAATTGCTCGATGCCGCCAGCGAAATTCCGGCCGAGGCGGTATTCCATTTTCCCGGCGGCCTGAAGGACTACCTTGCCCAGGACATCAAAGATAAGGAGACCGTCGCCGACCAGAGCTTCACCGGCAAGGTCGAAAAGCCCGGCGGACACGGCTCGCTCGAATGGGCGGTCACCTGGCTCGCCGAGGATGACGGTTTCGTCCATTCCTATTGCAACACCATCCCGACCCCCGACGGCGGCACGCATGAGACGGGCCTGCGCTCCGCCCTGCTGCGCGGCCTGAAGGACCATGCCGAGCGCATCGGCCAGGCCAAGCGCGCCGCGGTCCTGACCGGCGATGACGTGATGGCGTCCTGCGCGGCGCTGATCTCGGTGTTTCTGCGCGAGCCGGAATTCCAGGGCCAGAACAAGGGCCGGCTGATGACCGCGGAAGCGACCCGCATCGTCGAGACGACCATGCGCGACGCCTTCGATCATTGGCTTGCCGCCTCGCCGTCGGTGGCGACGAAGCTGCTCGATTTCACCATCGAGCGGGCGGAAGAGCGGCTGCGCCGCCGCGCCGAGAAGGACGTTGCCCGCAAAAGCGCTGGCCGCAAGCTGCGGCTGCCGGGAAAGCTCGCGGATTGCTCGAACAACGCCGCGCAAGGCTCTGAACTTTTTATCGTCGAAGGCGATTCGGCCGGCGGCTCCGCAAAGCAGGCGCGGGATCGCATCAATCAGGCCGTGCTGCCTTTGCGCGGCAAGATCTTGAACGTCGCCAATGCGACCAAGGACAAGCTGACCGCCAACCAACAATTGGCCGATCTCATCCAGGCGCTCGGCTGCGGGACCGGCGCGCATTACAAGGACGATGATCTTCGCTACGAGAAGATCATCGTCATGACCGACGCGGACGTCGACGGCGCCCATATCGCCTCGCTGCTCATCACCTTTTTCTACCGGCAAATGCCAAGGCTCATCGAGCACGGCCATTTGTTCTTGAGCGTGCCGCCGCTCTACCGGCTGACGCAGGGCTCGACCCATGTCTATGCCCGCGACGATGCGCATCGTGACGAACTCATGAAGACCGTGCTGACCGGCAAAGCCAAGGTGGAAATCAGCCGCTTCAAAGGCCTCGGCGAAATGCCGGCGGCGCAATTGAAGGAAACGACGATGGACCCCAAGAGCCGGACGCTGCTGCGCGTCACCGTCGTGCCCGACGATCAGGAGGACACGGCCGATTCCGTCGAGCGGCTGATGGGCAACAAGCCGGAGGCGCGCTTCGCCTTCATCCAAGAGCGCGCCGCCTTCGCCAGCGATCTCGTGGTGGTCTAGAGCATCGGACCGAAAAGTGCGTAGCGGTTTTCGGATAAGTCCGATGCGGTCTTAGAATGGACAGGCATCGGACCGAAAAGTGCGTAGCGGTTTTCGGCTAAATCCGATGCGGTCAAGATTGCCGCGCCGTTAAGCGCAAACCACGCTTTTTCCGCAATTCGTCAACTTTCCCTTAACTCTGCCGCCGCATCTTCGAAGTGCGGCGGACACGAGGTTATGAGGCCATGAGGTTGCGGGGGTTCCTGCGCGACGAGCGCGCGAGTAGTTTCGAAGGCATGGCTTTGGCCTTGTCGGTGATAGCGGTGCTATTCGTCGCCGCCGCCGATTTCCTGCATTACGCCGCCCGCAAAGATGGCGAGATCGCGCAGATCCTGCATGCCGGCCATAACGAAATCGTCAGCCTTTTCGGCAAGGACGAGCCTTTGCGCGGCGACATCGACTATACGGCGACGGGCAGCGTTGGGGCGCTGCGCAATCCGCCGGCGCTCAACCCCTGCTCCGACCAGCAGAAATAGACGATGCGCCGTTCGGTTCTGCTCGATCATTAACGGGCTCACGCGCGGTCGTCGCAGCGCGCGAACGCCCTATTCCGCCGGCACCGAGACAGTCGCCTTGCGGTCGAGCTTGCCCCAGCCGACGAGCGGCCCGAGCAGCGCAGTGATGACCGATTTCACCACGACATAATAGAGAATCTGCCGGTAGCCGACGCGCTGCAATCCGAGCCAGAGCATCAGCCGCCAATTCTCGTTGCGCTCGATGATGAAGGCGATCGCTACGGCCAGAAAGTCGGTCAGCATGAACACGCCGAAATAGACGAGCGTGATGAGCAAATTGTCCGGATTGAACTGATTGCGGTGCTGCAAATAGTCGAGCCCGGTGTGCAGGATCTGCCAGAGCAGCATGAAATCGACGAGCGGCGCCATCACCGTCAGCACGACCTGGAACAGCCAGACCTGCGGCATGGCAATGAGACCCAGCGTGCCGAAACGCGGCCGAAAGGTCACGTCGCGATGCTTCCATAGGCATTGCAGCGTGCCATAAGCCCAGCGGAAACGCTGGCGGATCAGGCCTTCGAACGTGTCGGGCGCCTCGGTCCAGGCGACGGCCTCGCTGTCGAAGACGACGCGGTAGCCGGCCTTTTGCACTGCGATCGTCAGGTCCTGATCTTCGGCCAGCGTATTGGTTGGGAAGCGGCCGAGCTTTTCGAGGGCTTCGCGCCGCCAGGCGCCGACGGCGCCCGGGACGACGGTGATGCAGCCAAGCGTGACGAGCGCGCGGCGCTCGAGGTTCTGCGCGCTGATATATTCGAGCGCCTGCCATTTGGTGATCGTATTGATGCGATTTCCGACCTTGGCGTTGCCTGCGACGGCGCCGACCGTCGGATCGACAAACCAGCGCGTCAGATTGGCGATCGTGTCTTTCTCGAACAAAGTGTCGGCGTCGAGCGCCACGACAATGCTGCCCCTGACCTGCGCCAGACCTTGGTTGATGGCATTGGCCTTGCCGCCGTTGGGGATGGTGATCAGCTTGACGGCCGGATTGGCGCCGAAAGCGCGCTCGACGACATCGGAGGTCGCATCGGTCGAGCCGTCATCGACGACGATGACTTCGAGATCGGGATAATTGCTGCCGAGGATGCGCTCGACCGATTGAACGATGACGGCCGCCTCGTTATGCGCCGGAATGATGACGCTGACCTCCGGCAGGACGCCGGACATGACGGGCTTTTTCTCCCGCGCCTCGCGGATACGATGCACGAGGCCGAGACCGGCAAGGAATAAGAGGCGCGCAAAGCCGAGCCAAATCGCGCCGATGAACATGGCCTGCAGCAGATGCTGCGACCAGCCGAGCGTATAGAACACGGAGCGGTTGATGAATGGCTCGAACATGCCGGGCGGGAGCGTCGGCATGGCCTGCTCGCGAGTCAGGCCGGCGAGTTGCGAGGCCGTTTCGAATTCATAGCCGCGCGCCCGCAGTGCATCGATCAATTGCGGCAGCGCCTTGACGGTCTCGGCGCGGTCGCCGCCGGCGTCATGCAGCAGAATGACGTTGCCGGTGTTGTCGGGATCGGGATCGGAGACTTGTTTCAGGATGCGATCGATGATCGTCTGTGCCGACGGGCGCAGCCAATCGTCCGGGTCGATGCGCAAACCCACCGTGACGAAGCCCATGCTCTGCGCCAGTGCGACGGGCTCGAGCTCGTCCATGGTCGTGGGATCGGAATCGCCCATGAACGGCGGCCGGATGAGGCGCATCGAATGGCCGGTGATCGCCTCGAACAGGCGGCGCGTCGCATTGATTTCGAGCTTCGCCATGCCTTGCGGCAGTTCGACGACGTTGGGATGCGTGAATGTGTGATTGCCGACGTCGTGGCCTTCTTCATATTCGCGCTGCACGATGTCCGGATAGGCACCGGCGTTCTCACCGATGATGAAGAACGTGGCGTGGACGTGCTTTTGCTTCAGAATGTCGAGGATTTGCGGTGTCCACGTCGGGTCCGGTCCGTCGTCGAAGGTGAGAACCAGTTTTTTTTGCTGTGCACCGAATCGCTGGATGATGAACGACGTCGGCAGGACTTCGTAATTCTCGTCGACGACGTCGCCGGTCTGCGGATCGAGTTCGAAGACGCGCTGGCCGGTCGAGGGCTGGGCGGCGACATGCAGGATTTCGCCCTGGTTCTCGAAATAGACTTCCTGCGTGGCGGGAATGGTCTTGAGGCCGTCGGGGGCGGCTGAATCGTAGGGGCGTCCGACGACCGACCAGATCGAGGGATCCTCGGCGCCGAGGCGCCACACCGCATAACCGGCCGGCCGGTAGATGTCGGCGGCATGGACTTCGTTGAAAGCCGAGACGCCATCGAGGAACCAGGCATTGTGCGCCTGGCCGCTCGCGTCCTTATAAGTGAAATGCGGATTTTCGGCGTCGGCATCGAAATCGATGTCGCTCGCCTGCATGCGGGCGATCCGCGCAACGTCCTGGAAAGTCAGGTCTTCGGCCGGCTTGCCGGGTTTCGTCCAGTCATAGCCGTAATTGCCGAGCGCGATGATCGTGTGATCGGGATCGAGATCCTTCATCCGCGCGTCGAGCAGACGCTCGAACCAGCCCTGGCTCGCAACCGGCCCCGGCGCGCTCGTCTCCCAGTGCTCGTCGTAGGCCATGAGGATCATGTAATCGACGAGCTTGGAATAGGCGACGTAATCCCAGGAATCGTCGTCGAAGGGCACGGCGAGCAGGATTTTCCAGCCATGCGGCTGGAAGGCAGCGGCCATTTCCTTGAGGAAGGCTTTCAGATCGGCCTGGGCGCTGTCGGGCACTTCTTCGAAGTCGACGGTCAGCCCCTGGCACTGGTTGAAATCGAGGAAATCGACGATCTCCTTGAGCCGCTCGGCGCGCTTGGCCGGGTCGGCCAGCCATTTGGCGACGCCGGCGCCGTCCCATTTGCCTTCGACGGAATTCTGCAGCAGCGGGAAGATCGGCTTCGTCGGGTCCTGGTCGCGGATGGCCTGCAGAGCCCGATGGTCGAGATCGTTGCGGATGCCGATCTGATCGCCCTGCACGCTGAGCCAGGTCGGGATAACCCAATCGAGATGCGGCAAATCCTTCTTCAGGGCCGAGAAGCTGGTCTGGTCCCAATTGGCGTAGAAGCCGATCGACAGGCTGCGGCCCGGCATGGGCCCCGAGGCCTCGGTCGGGTGAGCTTGAGCTTGGGCTTTGAGATAAGCCATCCGCGAGAGATCGCGCTCCTTGCCGCGCAATTCGGAGGCGACGCGGCGGGTCGATTTCTGCAGCGAATGCTTGGTGACGGTGGCCGGCACCGGCGGCCGGAACAAGGTTTCAGCCGAGCCCTCCAAATTGGTGCTCAGGGGCGCATTATTGCCGAGCAGCAGAGCCACAAAGGCAATGATGACCACGGCGACCGCCGTGGCGGCAATCCGCACAGTCCAGGAAAGCCGCGCCGCACGCTTGCCGGTGGGATCGAAGAAGACAGGTTTGGACCGCATTGCCGCTATTTCAGAACCAATTTCGCCACTCTAGGCGTGGGTGAATTTCAATGAACGCAGGCTGAACGCCAGTGCGGGCCACGAAAAAGACCTGCGGCCTGCGCGCAAGTGTGATCGCAAGGGCACAATTTCCGGCTTGGCATGCGCTTCCTGCTTTGCCAAAGTCACAATTGAAAGCCCTGCCGGCTTGCGCGATAACCGCGCCGACATGTCTCCGACCGTCTTCGGGCCCGAATCGCCGGGAAGACGGAATTTTCGAGACGAATTCAACAAGGAGTAATGAAGATGGCCGGAGTTCGCGCCTGGGGAAGACGCCTGGCGATTGCCGTGGCGGCCGCCGCCTGTCTCAGCGCCCCCGCTGTCGCCGGCGACATTTCGGACGCGCAGACGAGCGAAATCGAATCGATCGTCAAAGCCTATATCTTGAAGCATCCTGAAATCGTCCAGCAGGCGATCCAGGAATTGACCGACCGCGAGAAGGTCGCCGACGCCGCGGCGCGGGCCAAAAGCCTCGATGATCTGAGGGGGCCG
This sequence comes from uncultured Methylovirgula sp., assembly GCF_947646745.1. NCBI lineage: Bacteria > Pseudomonadati > Pseudomonadota > Alphaproteobacteria > Hyphomicrobiales > Beijerinckiaceae > Methylovirgula > uncultured Methylovirgula sp. Next base: position 52,935 of record NZ_CANSHK010000002.1, read on the forward strand.
CTTTATAGCTCGCCGAACGAAGCCATCGTCGGCAATCCGAACGGCAAGATCACGCTGGTCGAATTCTTCGACTACAATTGCGGCTATTGCAAAAAGATGCTGCCCGACCTTGCCCGGCTGATGAAGGCCAATCCCGATTTGAAGGTGGTGCTGCGCGACTTCCCGATCCTGTCGGATGCCTCGATCGACGCGGCGACAATCGCCGCCGGCGTCCGCGATCAGTTCAAGGGCGAGAAATTCTGGGAATATCACCAGCGGCTTCTCGGCATGCACGGGCTCGTCGGCAAGGAACAGGCGGTTGCGCTCGCCGAGGAAATGGGCGCCGATATGCCGAAGCTCGCGCATGACGCGCAGGCGCCGCAGGCCAAGGCGGGGCTCGAGGAATCCTTCAAGCTCGGCCGGGTCCTGCAGATTCAGGGCACGCCGTCCTATATCGTCGGCGATGCCGTCGTCGATGGCGCCGTCGGCTATGATGACCTGCAAGGCAAGGTCAACAATCTGCGCAAATGCGGCAAGACCGTCTGTTCTTAACCTGTTCGCGGATCGCTGTTTGCACGGGATGAGCACGGGCGGAGCGCCATTCGGGCTTTCTTTGCCGCAGGAAGCCGGTTAAGGAAGCCAGACGCGAGTCCCCTAGCCCAAGCCCGAATGATCAAGGCTATTCACGTCCTTAACGGACCCAATCTCAATTTGCTCGGAACCCGCGAGCCGGAGGTCTACGGACACGAGACGCTGGCCGATATCGAGGCGCGGCTGAAGGCTGCCGCCGGCAAATTCAACGTGGCGCTGACCTTCCGCCAGTCGAACCATGAGGGCGATCTCGTCACCTGGATTCAACAGGCCGGCCGCGCCGGCGAGCCGGTCATCCTCAATGCCGGTGCTTACACCCATACATCGATCGCCATTCTCGATGCCATCAAGGGTTCAAACGCCGATGTCATCGAGGTGCATCTGACGAACGTTCATGCGCGCGAACATTTCCGCCATCATTCGCGCCTATCGGCGGCGGTGCGCGGCGTGATAGCGGGATTTGGCTCCCGCTCTTATGACCTTGCGCTGCAAGCCTTTTTGTTTGCGTCCGCGACCGGCGAGAGTTGAACCTAATGACCGAGAAGAAACCGGGCACACCGGCCCAGCCCTCCCCCATCGACCCACATCTCGTCGAAACGCTCGGCGAAATCGCCAACCGTCTCGACCTCAGCGAGATCGAGGTCGCGCAAGGCGAATTGAAGATCAAGGTCAAGCGCCAGAGCGCCAATGCGGCCGCGGCGCCGGTGGCCGTTGCGGTGCCCGCCTTGCCGATTCAGCAGCAGGCGGTTGCGGCCACGTCCAACGAAGCGCTTCAGCATGCGATCGTCGCTGCTGGCGCGGTCAAATCACCCATGGTCGGTACGGCTTATCTGCGGCCCTCGCCTGAATCGCCGCCCTTCATCACCATAGGCGCGCAAGTCAAAGCCGGCGATAAACTGCTTTTGATCGAGGCGATGAAGACTTTCAACGAGATCGTCGCCCCGCAGGGCGGAACAGTGACCTCGATTCTGGTCGAGGATGGTCAACCCGTTGAATTCGGCCAGCCGCTCGTCGTGGTCGAGTGAGGCGGCCTATGAGCGCGCATGTTTGACAAGATCCTGATTGCCAATCGCGGCGAAATCGCGCTGCGCATTCTGCGTGCCGCGAAAGAACTCGGCATCGCCACCGTCGCCGTTCATTCGACCGCCGATTCCGAAGCGATGCACGTCAAGCTCGCCGACGAATCTGTCTGCATTGGGCCACCCCCGGCGCGCGAATCCTATCTGAATATCCCCGCCCTGCTCTCGGCTTGCGAGATCACCGGCGCCGAGGCCGTGCATCCGGGTTATGGCTTTCTTGCCGAGAATGCGCGCTTCGCCGAAATACTCGCCGAGCATCAGATCGATTTCATCGGTCCGAACGCCGAGCACATCAGGCTGATGGGCGATAAGATCGAGGCGAAGCGCACCGCCAAGCGGCTCGGCATTCCTTGCGTGCCGGGATCGGACGGTGCCGTCGATGCCGACGAGGCGTTACATGTCGCCAAGGAGATTGGTTATCCCGTCATCGTCAAGGCGTCTGCCGGCGGCGGCGGCCGCGGCATGAAGGTCGCGCGGTCCGCCAAGGAGCTCGCGGCCGCGCTCGCCACCGCGCGCACCGAAGCGAAGGCCGCCTTCGGCGACGACGCGGTCTATCTCGAAAAATTTCTCGACAACCCGCGCCACATCGAAGTGCAAGTGCTGGGCGATGGCCAGGGCCATGCGATCCATCTCGGCGAGCGGGATTGCTCCTTGCAGCGCCGGCACCAGAAGCTTTTCGAGGAAAGCCCCTCCCCGGCGCTCAATCTCTCGCAGCGGCTCGAGATCGGCGAGATCTGCGCCGCCGCGATGCGCGAGATGAACTATAAGAGCGCCGGCACGATCGAATTCCTCTACGACGACGGCAAATTCTATTTCATCGAAATGAACACGCGCATCCAGGTCGAGCATCCGGTGACCGAAATGGTGACCGGGGTTGACCTGGTGAACGAGCAGATCAAGATCGCTGCCGGTTCGCCGCTCAGCATTTTGCAGAGCGACGTCACCATGTCCGGCCATGCCATCGAATGTCGGATCAACGCCGAGGACGCGAAGACATTCCGCCCGTCGCCCGGCAAGATCGCCTATTACCATCCGCCGGGCGGCCTCGGCGTGCGCGTCGACAGCGCCGCCTATGCCGGCTATTCGATTCCGCCTTATTACGACTCGTTGATCGGCAAGCTCATCGTCCACGGGCGCACCCGCGACGAGGCGCTGTTGCGGCTGCGCCGGGCGCTCGATGAATTCATCGTCGACGGGATCGAGACGACGATTCCCTTATTCCGGACCTTGGTTCGCAATAACGACATTCAGAACGGCGCCTACGACATCCATTGGCTCGAGCATTTTCTCCAGAATGGCGGCATGGACGGCTAGCGCCGAGAAGGGCGCCGTCTCGGATACAGTTCTTCTGCAATGAATCGACGCCTATTCCGCCGGCACCGGCTGTTTCGCCGGCGGCGAGGCATCGGCGAGCTCATCCGCCGTCGGGGCTATGAAGCGGCCGAAGCGCAGCGACAGTGGCGGCAGGATGAACAGGTTCAGCGCCGTCGAGGTGAACAGCCCACCGAGAATGACGAGTGCCATCGGGCCTTCGATTTCACGGCCCGGCGTGTTCATGCCGATCGCGAGAGGTAAGAGTCCCAACCCCGTCACGAGCGATGTCATCAGCACGGCGGCGAGCCGGTCGCCGGCGCCGCGCACCGCGGTCTCCTTGTTCCAGGTCTGCGCATCGACCGAGACGAGATGCTCGTAATGCGAGATCATCATCATCGAATTGCGCAAGGTGATGCCGAACAGCGTGACGAAGCCGACCAGCGAGCCGAGCGAGAGGACCGCACCGGAGAAGAATACCGCGACGACGCCACCGACGAGCGCAAAAGGCAGGTTCGCCAAAGTGACGAGCAGATTGCGCCAATTGCGGGTGACGATCGATAACAGGAGGACGATGCCGACGCCGGCGCAGATCGATTTCAGCGTCAGATCCTGCTGCGCCTCGGCCTGACCTTGCGCCGCGCCGGTGAAGACGAGATAGGTGTCGGGCGGCAATTTGATCTTGGCCGCGAGTGCCGCCTTCGCATCCTTGACGAAGGAGGCGGGGTCCCTACCCTGCACGTCGAGCGTGATCGATTGCAGCCGCCGCCCGCCCTGGTGCTCGATGAGATAGAGGCCGGAGGTCGGCGCGATATCGGCGACTTGCGCGAGCCGGACGTAGGTGCCGTCTGGCGCCCGCAGCGGCAGATCGCCGATACCGACGACATCGCCGACGCGGCGTTCCGCGAGCCGCACGACGACATCGAAGACACGGTCGGCTTGATAGGTCTGGCCGACGATATCGCCTTGATAGGCGGTGCGCACGACATCGAGAACGCTCGCCGGATCGAGCCCGAAGCTGTGCAGGTCGGCGGAGCGCAGCTTGATCGAGACCTGCGGCAGACCGAGGGGCGATTCGATCTCGACGGACGAAGCCCCGGGCACGCCGCGCAAGACCGCGACGACGCGTTCGGCGGTGTCGTTGATGACGCCGAGATCGCTGCCGTAGACGTTCACGGCCACCGGTGTCGAATAGCCGGAAAAGGTTTCGTTGACGCGCTCGGTCAAAAACGTATTGGCGGAAATGTTGACGCCGGGGAAGTCGAGCAGATGCGCCAGCAGCGCCTGTTTGGCGTTCATCGCCGCATGGCCCGAGATCGGATTGAGCTCGACCTCGAACTCGCTCTGGTGAGTGCCATGCGTGTCGCCCGCCGCCGCCTGTTCGACGCGGCCGACGCGCTGCGCCACGGTCTTCACCATCGGCAGGTTCATCATCGCCTGGGCGATGCGCGCGCCCATACGAAGCCCTTCCGCGGTCGAGGTGCCGGGCATGGCGGTCATGTGGACGATGAAATGACCTTCCTGCAGATCCGGCAAAAACGTTTCGCCGAAGAGCGGCAGCAGCGCGAGGCCGCCGGCGGTCAAGAGCGCCGCGAAAAAGATCGCGAGCCGCGGCGCGCCGACGATGACATGCAACACGCTCTCATAGCGGCCGCGCGTCCATTTGACGACCGGTGGCGTATGCGCTTTCGCGTGGCGCGGCAGCAGCAGCAGCGACAGCGCCGGGGTAACCGTCAATGCGACGATCAGCGAGGCGAGAACGGCGTAGATATAGGTGAGGCCGAGCGGCGCGAAGAGCCGCCCCGCGACCCCCGCCAGGGTCACGACCGGCAGAAAAACGAGCAGGACGGCGAACGTCGCATAGACGACGGCGCTGCGGACTTCGAAGGTTGCTTCCAGCACCACGCGCGCGGCGGGCCGCGGCTGCGGCAGAAGCTGGTTCTCGCGCAATCTGCGGGTGATGTTCTCGATGCCGATCACCGCGTCGTCGACGACTTCGCCAAGCGCGATGGCGAGGCCGCCGAGCGTCATCGTATTGAGCGTGATGCCGGATTGTTGCAGCACAACGACTGCGGCGAGCAGCGAGATAGGGATCGCCGTACAGCAGATCGCCGCGGCGCGCAGGTCGAACAGGAACAGGATCAACACGACGATCACCAGCACGCCGCCGATCAAGAGCGATGAGCGCAGGTTGTCGGTCGCGGCGACGATAAAGTTCGCTGGCCGGAACAGGCCGCCGTGCAAAACGACGCCTTGTGCTTTGAGGCTCGGTTCGAGATCGGCGAGCGCCGCTTCGATCGCTTTCGTCACCTGCAGCGTATTGGCACCATACTGCTCGTCAATATTCATGACGACGCCGGGCTCGCCCATGATCGCGGCAGCGCCGATCGACGGTTCCGGTGCCTCGATGACGTCGGCGACATCGCCGAGCGCGATGCGGCCGCCATCCGGGCGAAGGACAGTCGTGCGGGCAATATCGTCCGGAGTGATGCCCTCCGTCTCGGTCTCCAGGGTAATGCGCTGGTTCGGCGTGCCGATGAAGCCGGCGCCGCCGACGCCGGTGGCGCGCCGTGCGGCCGCGAGCACATCCTCCATGCCGAGACCGTAGCGGATCAGCCGGTCGGGATGGACCAGGATCTGGGTCGATTTTTCCTCGCCGCCGAAGACTTCGGCACCGGCGACGCCGGGAACGGAAAGCAGGCTCGGGCGGATCGTCCATTTGGCGATCGTCCGCAATTTCATGAGGGATTGCCGCTCGGAGGTGATGCCGATGACCAGAATGGTGGCGCCGGACGAGGTCATCGGGATCATCCCCGGAGCCCGCACGCCGACCGGCAATTGATTGGCGAGCGTCGCCAGCCGTTCCGCGACCTGCTGGCGGTCGCGATAGAGATCGGTGTTCAGACCGAAATAGACCTTGATGTCGGAAAGGCCCTGGATCGAACTCGATTCGATGCGCTGCAGGTTGGCGATACCATTGACCTCGGTCTCGATCGGCCGGGTGACCAAAGTTTCCACCTGCTCGGCGGCAAAACCCGGCGCCTCGGTCTGGATATCGACCTGCGGCGGCGCAAATTCCGGAAAAGCGTCGTAGCTCGCGTGATTGAGCACATAGATGCCATAGGCGACGAGCAGGCAGGCGAGGACGACGATGATGCCGCGGAAACGCAGCGCGAAGCGGATGATCGAGGCCTGCAGTCCGGCGACGTTCATCGTCAATCCTCGACCGGCACCGAGGCGCGGAATTCTTCCGAGAGCAGCATTTGCGCGCCATGGATGACGATCTGTGCGCCGGGCGCAAGGCCGCTGACAATATAGCCTTCGCGCGGCGCCGAGCGGGCCGGGTTGATGGCGCGGCGGATGAAGATCGTCGGTTGCGTGCGGATGTAGATCCAGGCCTTGCCTTCAAGCCAGACGACGGCGGAGTCCGGCACGATGAGGCCCGGTTCCGACGCCTTGACCGCGAGGCTCGCCTCGAGCGTCAGGCCGGGCAGAAGGTTCTGGGCCGGAGTCTGATAGAGATAGCTGACGCCTTGCAGCTTGGGATCTGCGGCTGTCGCTAGCGAGACGAAGCTGAGACGCACGTCGGTTGCGCCAAAAAGCGCGCTGGCGGTCGCTGGCGGCGTGGCGATGACGACGCCAGGTGGCAGCGTCACGCGTACGAGATAGCTGCGCCGGCCGATGAGATCAGCGAGCAAGGCGTCGTCGCCGGAAAGCGCATCGGCGATCGCGCCGCCCCAGGCCTGCCGCGCATTGGCAATGATCGCGCCGGCATGGGTCTCAGCCGCGGCAAGCGTGTGGATATCGACCTCAAAGGCGCTGTGCGCACTCTGTAGTTGCGCCGTCGAGATGTTCTGCTGGTCTTTGTTGAGGACTTGTGCGCGCTGATAGGCGGCCTGCGAGGCGGCGAGCCGCGCCTTGGCGACAGCGACTTGCGCTTCGGCATCGCGGTATTGATTGCTGAGATCGACGAGGCCGGCGGGATCAAGCACGGTGGCGAAGCCGCGCGTGTAATCCTGGGCCGGTGCAGCGTCGAGCCGCTGTGCGATGATCCCGGCGTTCTGCTGCTCTTCGGTGCTGATCGTGAGTGTCGGAACGCCGTCCTTGATCGTCAGACGCACCGGCGGATTGGGGTTTTGTTCGGTGTCGCTGTCCTCGTCGGCATGCGAGGGGATGAGATAGAATGCGCCCAGCACGCCGCCGACGGCGAAGGCCAGCAGCACGATGGCGAGGATGCGGAAGCGTTTGATCGCGGTCATGACGATGATCTCGGCGGCGGCGGCAATTGCGCTTGCGGCAGCGCCAGCAAAACATCCGGCCCGTAAAGCGGCCGCTCCAAGGCGTCTTCCAGCGAGCCCAGAGCTTGCCGTTGCTGCAAGACCGCGTCAAAGTTCGAAAGTGCCGTGATCGCCGCCTCCACCTGCGTCGAGACCAGGGTTGGCCGGTCCGCCTGCCCGGCGGCGAAGGATTTCTCGATCTGGCGTGCGCGGCGCGCCTCGTCGGCCTGCATGGCGGCGGCGCTGGCCAGCACTTGGGTCGATTTGCGGTAAGCGACGCTCGCGCGATCGATCTCGCCGATGATTTGCGCCTGAAGCGCAACAAAGCGCGCCGCGGCTTCCTGCCGCTTGGCGACCGCCTCGGCAAGAGCGCCCTGGTTCTGGTTGAAGATCGGCAGGGTCGCAAGAACGTTGAGCTGGTATTGATTGATGCCGTATTGGTAGCTGTAGCCGGGGCTCAGCGTAATGTCGGGATATTGACCGGCGACCGCTAGTTTCAGGTCCGCCTCGCTCGCCGAATAGACGGCGAGGCTCGCCTGAATATCTGCCCGCCGGGTCAGCGCTTCGCGCCGCCAAAGACCGGACTCCGCGCGCCCGTCCAGGAGATGCGGGTGGTCGAAGGCCTCGGTCGCCAGCGCGACGCCATCGAGGGCATGATCAGGAACGCCGATGGCGGTGGCGAGATCGACGCGCGCTTCGGACGCGGCAAGATCGAGGTCATGCAGGGCCAAAGTGACTTCGGCCCGGCTGACGCGCTCGCGCGACACGTCGAGGGCGGAGGCCTCGCCTGCCGCCTGGCGATGCTCAAGCAGTTCGACAAGCTGATCCTGCAGCGCCAGCCGTTGCTTCGTCAGCGCCAGGCGCCGCTCGGCCGCCCACAGCGCCAGCAAAGCCGCCCGGACGCGACCGCGCACTTGCCAGCCGGCGGCGGCAAGATCCCAGCGCGCCGCCTGCTCGAGCCGCAAGGCCTCTGCCGTGCGGGCCTCGCGCTTGCCGAAGGCATCGATGAGGAAATCGATCGCCGGGCCGATGGTCAGCGGCGCAGCGCCGATGGGAATGGCCCCCGGTACCAGCCCCTGCCCGACGATATTCGTAAAATTGAGCACCGGATTGGGCCGTTCATTGGCGGTGATGACGGCCGCCTTGGCGCCGGCAAGCTTGGCCTCGGCCAGCGCAATATCCGGGTGATAATAGAGCGCCGCCGCCGTCAGGCTGGCCAAATCCCAGCGGATGGGGGCATCGGGCGGCGCATCGGGCCGGGTCGCGGCAAGCACGAATTGGCGCAGGCGCGGATCCTCGAGGCTACGGCTTTCGAGCGCCGCGGCGGTCGCCACGGGCGAAAGCGGAACCGGCTGATCGCGCACGCAGCTACTGGCGAAAATGCCGGCCAAAGCAGCCATCAAGAGCCTGCGCACACATGTCATCCCGGTTCCCCGCCACGCGTGCCGCCTCTCCCGGCGACTGAAGCGTGGCTCACCTAGACTGTTATCGTCTCAAAGGGATTCCGGGAAATGTTCCAAGGTACTTATCAGGCATTTTCTTGCAGATGTGCCAAATATGAAACGATCACGAAAATATCGATCGGGCGGGCTCCCGCCCCCGGCGTTTGCCGTGAACTGGCCGTTTGACGCCTTGACGCCGCGGCGCTCGGAAACACATCCTGAGCCATGAGCCGGCCACGCCAGGACTTCGAGATTACGCCCGATATTCTGTTGCGGGCCTATTCGATCGGGCTCTTCCCGATGGCCGAGAGCGCCGAAGACCAGAATCTCTTCTGGATCGATCCCGAAGCGCGCGGCGTCTTCCCGCTCGACGGCATGATCGTGTCGCGGAAACTGGCGCGACTCGTCCGCTCGGACCGTTTCGAGGTGCGGATCGACCACGATTTCGAGGCCGTGATCGATGCCTGCGCCAGCGTCGGCGAAGGCCGCGAAAAGACCTGGATCAATCACCGGATCAAGAAGCTTTACGGCCAGCTCTTCGATCTCGGCCGCGTCCATACGGTCGAGGCCTGGCACGATGGCGTTCTGGCGGGCGGTCTTTACGGCGTGGCGCTCGGCGCCGCCTTCTTCGGCGAAAGCATGTTTCACCGGCAGCGCGACGCCTCGAAAGTGGCATTGATCCATCTTGCCGGCCGGCTCGTCGCCGGAGGCTTTCAACTGCTCGACACGCAATTCGTGACGCCGCATTTGCAGTCGCTGGGCGCGATCGAAGTCTCGAAGGAAGCCTACCGTTTCATGCTGGCCGATGCGGTCGCCGGAAGGGGCGATTTCCTGGTCTGGCCGAAGGACCGCACCGTGCCGGGCCGCGAGGTGCTCGCCGCCCTGGCCGCGTCGGGCGACGAAATCGACTAATTATTGTTATCCGGCGGCATCTGGCCGGGCGACAGCGGCGACGGCGGCGGCTGATCATTGCCGCTATTATCCGGCGGAGACTGATCGTTACCCCCCGCGCCCGGCGGCTGGTCATTGCCGCCATTATCTGGCGGCTGGAAACCCGGTGGCGGTCCGACTTCGATGGGGCCGTGTTGCGGTGTGTTTTGCGGTGCGTCGCGAGTCTGGCGCTTCGGATGCTGCGGCTTTGCCGGATTGGCCGCCGGCGGCGCGGCCGGATTGGCCGCGGCCGGGGTGCCGCCTGCCTCTTCCGGCTCCGGCGTCGCAGCCGTGGTCGGCGGCGACGCGATCAATTGTTCGGTGCCTTTGCAGTCGGTCAGCCAGATGTCGTAGACGGGCTGGTCGAGCGCATTGAGGCCGGGGCTCGCCGCGAACATCCAGCCTGAAAAGATGCGCTTCGTCGTCTTGTCGGCGTCGATCTCGTCGACTTGCACGAATGTATCGGTCTGTGGCGCCTCGGTCGGCGGCCGCGTGTAGCAGACACGATCGGTGACCAGTAACGAGCCGAATTGCACCGTCTCGTTCATGCCGACTTCAAAGGAAATGATCCGGCCGGTGATCTTGTCGAGTCCGGAAAAGACGGCGATCGAATGCTTGATCTTGTCGGCCGCCGCTTCGCTCGAATGTGCAAGCAAAAGGCCGAGACCAAGACATGACGCCAAGGCGCCGCGCGCTCGTCTTCGCATCATGATCTTCATCCGCGGCGCCGTCAGTTTACCCTCTCGAAGCCGGGCGAAAGGACCATCAAACTCCGGCCGGAATAGGGCCGCGCCGATCAGCCGACGATCTCGTTGCCGGAAAAGAATTGTGCGATCTCGATGGCGGCCGTCTCGGGCGCATCGGAACCATGCGCCGAATTCTCGCCGACGGAGAGCGCAAACTGTTTGCGGACCGTGCCGCTGGCGGCCTTGGCCGGGTCGGTCGCGCCAAGCACGTCGCGGTATTTCTTGATCGCGTCTTCGCCCTCGAGCACCTGGACGACGACGGGACCGGCGGTCATCGTTTCGACCAGTTCGCCGAAGAACGGCCGCGCCTTGTGCACGGCATAAAAGGTTTCGGCCTGGGCGCGCGTCATCAGCACGCGCTTTTGCGCAATGATGCGCAATCCCGCCGCTTCGATCAGTGCATTGATCGCGCCGGTCAGGTTGCGGCGCGTCGCGTCGGGCTTGATGATGGAAAACGTGCGTTCGATGGCCATGTTTTATTGGTCTCTGAGGTAGGCCGCGCGCTTATAGCGGCGCCCATGCCGCCCTGCAAGGTGGACGGCGCTAATGGTGCGCCATGCGCCGCCGCAGCCCGCGGTCCAAAGCCAAAAGCGCATAGCCGCCGGCGACAAAACCCGCGGCGATGAAGCCCGCATTGAGGAGCGTTTGCGGCCAGCCGATCCTGGCCGCGTTGAAAAACGGATAAGGATAATGGCCGTCCGCCGCGCCGCGCGCCATCGCATAGACGAAATAGATCACCGGAAAGGCGGCGAAGACGAACGGGTCGCGGAGCCGTAACGCGCCCTTGCACCCCGCGGCGAGCCAGAACAGCGGCACGAGAATGGGCATGACGAGATGCAGGACGACATTCGCGGCGCTCGCCAATCCTTGCGGATGGTCGATCGGCCGCAACAAAAGCGCATAAACGATTCCGACAAGCAGGATGGCGAGCGTCAGGCCGGCAAGACTCTGCGGCGCGCGCCAGCCCGCCCCGCCTAATGCGATACCCGTGAAGAACGCGGCAATGGCAAGATTGGTGAGGATGGTGAAATAATCGGCGAGAATCCAAAGCGCGGCGATGGCCGAGCCGACATGCGCGTAAGTCGCCAGGAATTGCAGGGTGAGCCCCAGCCAGGCAGCACAGGCGATCAGCGCTGCGGCGAAGCGGCGAAACCAGCGGCTGGTGCCCAGGGGCGGAATCGAACCACCGACACTGCGATTTTCAGTCGCATGCTCTACCAACTGAGCTACCTGGGCAGGGTCCGGCGCAGGGCCGGAGGGGCGCTTTATAGGAAGCGATCCAAGGCTTGTCCAGCCGTCCCGAAGCCTGTCCGCTATGCGACGGCGGCGACGGCGCCCTTGCGCGCCTCCAAGGCCATGACGATCAGCGAGGCGCCGCCGAAGAGGAGATCGATGCCGACGAGAAGCGCCAGCGCCCAGAGCGCCGAATCCGGCAGCCCGGTGAGCAAAAGCCCGACGATGAGGAAATCGACGAGGCCGTTGGCCAGCAGCAATTCCCATCGCGCCGATTGCTCGCTGCGATGCGTAATGCCGAAGATGATCATCAGCAAGCCGTCGATGATGAAGAACACGATCAGCACATGCGCCAAGGTCGTGAGATTGTGCGGCAGTGAGGCAAGAGACTGCAGTGGGTTCGAGAGCAATACCGCCGCCGCGATCAAAGCGATGATCGCCGACAGAAGCGACCAGCCGAAGCCCGGCGCATTGCGGCCGCGCAGCGTCGACATGAGGCCGATGAGTCCGGCGATCAGAAACAGCCATCCGAGAAAGAAAATCGAGACGTTGCCGGCAACGAACGGAATGATAATCGCGGCAAGTCCAAGCAGGACAAGCGCGCTGCCTTCCGCCAGAAAGAGGCCCCAATGATCGTGGATCGCGCGGGACGATGCCGCGTCGGTTGATGGCTGAAACGTTGACACGGTTGCCCTCCTCACCGGCAGCGCTCGTCGAGCGCGATCGAAGCCTGCGCCTCTATAGCATCGCGGCGATTGTTGGCCATGGTGAAGTGGCCGAATTAAGCCAAGGGAAGAGATTGGATGCCGACGAACGACCCCGCGCTCAATGCGGCATTTCGCTGGCGGATTTCGGCGACCAGCGCCAGCGCCATCTGCGCCGCCGCTTCGCCGACTGGGCGTGAACCGCAGACGACGGATCAGCCTTGCCCTGCGCGGCTTCGTCGGCGGCCATGTGCAGAAGATAGGCGACCATCGGCCGCCGCTGTTGCTCGGCTAATTTCTGCGCCTTGTCGATCAATTCGAGAAGCGGCTCGGAACTTTCAGGCATGATCTTAGCCTGCCAATAAATGCGGAGCTTCGCAAGTCTTGCGCGACACTTTTGTGACGCGCCGCATTAATTTTCATGGGTGTGGCGCCGCGATCACTTTGAGATTGATAATATAAATTCGTCAAAACGTTATCTAACATTATTTCGAGCCTATTTAATCTCTCTCTCGGCCATCTGCTTTGTCGATTTCCAAGAGAAAAATTCAATCGCTTCAGACTGCGCCCCTTTCTCATCGGCGCGGGAACGGTCCGGTCGGCCGGGCTTCGAGAAGCCGTCCCCGATGCGGGGCGCATGCCGGGGAGTTTGACGCTCATGTCCCGCTTACACTTTTGCGCATGATGCTCTAGGGTCCCGGCGAGCCAAACGCCCTTGTGTCTTAAGGAACTGCAATGCCCAACGCCGCCGCCCTCGCCGCGCTCGACCAGGAAATCGCCGCCGTGCGCGAGAACATTCGCGACCTGACCGAACAGGCTGCCGCCTATTCCGGTGCCGAAGATGACGAACTCACGTCGGAGCGCATCGCCGAACAGGAGGCACTCCTCGCCAGGCTTTTGAAGGACCGCGAGGCGGCCGCCGCGGCGAGCTAATCCCCCTGCTCTAGGCCTTGCCGGCAGCTTTCAGCCAACGCAGGTCCGGAAGCGAAGCGGTTTCTGCCGCAAGCGCGCCGTGTAGCAAGTCCCTGATTTAATTTGATAAATGGAATGATTTAAAACCGATTCAGGCCGCGCGGGCGGCGATCCGTGCGGTATCGATGAGGCGCAGAGTACTGCCTTCGATGACCAGGGCGGTGAGCTTGCCGGAGGCATAGGCCGCCGTATCGATACCGATGCGATTGGCGCGGCGCTCGACATTGCGGACCGGCGTATGGCCGTGCACGATCATTTTGCCGAAATCGCCGTCATGGCGGAGGAAGTCCTGCCGGATCCAGAGGAGGTCTTCTTCCGATTGGCGATCGAGAGCGATGCCCGGCCGCACCCCGGCATGAGCGAAGAAGAAATCACCGCAAGAAAATGAGCATTTCAACCCGCGGAAGAATTCGAGATGGGGGGCGGGCAGCACCGCGGCAAAAGCTTGTGCAAGATCACTCACGCGGCTCTTCGCGACGGTGGCGGCGGTGAGGCCATAGGACGCCAAGGTCTCGACGCCATGCATCAGCAGCCAGTCGCCCATCGCCGAAGGATCATCAAGCGCCTGGAGCACGAACGAATCATGGTTGCCCTTCAGCGCGACGACGCGATGCTGGACCGACCGGGCGAGAATAAGATCGATCACCTCGCGCGAGGCCGGTCCGCGATCGATATAATCGCCGAGCATGATGTGCATCACTTGCGCCGGCGGCCGCCGGGCGAGATCGGCGTCGATGAGAGCGTAGAGGTGCGCCAAGAGGTCGGCGCGGCCATGCACGTCGCCGATGGCATAGACCCGCATCCCGTCGGGGAGCCGCGGTCGCGCCGGAGATTTGAATTTGAAACCCGGCGCCATCGGAATGCCTCCCCGTCTCGGGCCGCCGAGCGTGACTTTAGACGATTCGCATGACGGTCAGGCCGACTTTTCGGGCCGCTTGCCGCTGTTTCCCGCTTGCTCTAAAGTGTCCCCGATTGTGGATTTCATGAGGCTCGCGTGCGGTTTGGCGCCGACCATTTGCAGCGTAAGGACTTGGCCCGCGGGCCGGCGGCGCTGTCGCTCGGCCTGCTTCTCCTTACCAGCCCCTGAGCGCCGGCCGGGTTTTCGCCCGGGCACTCAGGGGAGCATTGCACCAGCCCATTCCGTCATTTCAGACCTGAGCCAATCCGATGAAAAATTCTGTGCAAAGCAACGGCGCCAAGCCTGCCGATAAAGACCGGGTTTTGATCTTCGATACGACCTTGCGCGACGGCGAACAATGCCCCGGCGCAACCATGACCTTCGAGGCGAAGCTCGAGGTCGCCCATCTGCTCGATACGATGGGCGTCGACATTATCGAGGCCGGCTTTCCCATCGCCTCCGAGGGCGATTTCGAGGCCGTGTCCGAGATCGCCAAGCGCACCAAGCGGGCCCGCGTCGCCGGCCTTGCCCGGGCCATCGAGCGCGATATTGCCCGCGCCGGCGAGGCCGTGCGCCATGCCGCGCAGCCGCGCATCCACACGTTCGTTTCGACCTCGCCGATCCATCTTGAGCATCAGATGAATAAAAGCGAGGCGGATGTTCTCGCCATCATCACCAAGACGGTGATGCAGGCGCGCAACCTCGTCGACGACGTCGAATGGTCGGCGATGGATGCGACGCGGACGCCGATCGACTATCTCTGCCGCTGCATCGAGGCGGCGATCAAGGCCGGTGCCACGACGATCAATCTGCCCGACACGGTCGGCTATGCGATCCCGAGCGAATATGCCGCGATGTTCGAGGCGGTGCGCAATCGCGTGCCGGATGCCGACAAGGCGATCTTCTCCGTCCATTGTCACGACGACCTCGGCCTCGCCGTCGCCAATACGCTCGCCGGCGTCGCCGCCGGGGCGCGGCAGATCGAATGTACGATCAACGGGCTTGGCGAGCGCGCCGGCAACGCCGCCCTCGAAGAGGTCGTGATGGCGCTGAAGACGCGCGGTGATCGCCTGCCCTATTACAGCACGATCGATGCGACGATGCTGACGCGCGCATCGAAGCTCGTCTCCGCCGTCAGCTCCTTCCCGGTGCAATACAACAAGGCGATCGTCGGCCGGAACGCCTTTGCGCACGAGAGCGGCATCCATCAGGACGGCATTCTCAAGAATGCGCAGACTTACGAAATCATGACGCCGGAGAGCGTCGGCCTCAGCAAAAGCTCGCTCGTCATGGGCAAGCATTCGGGCCGCCACGCTTTCCGCGAGAAATTGCGCGAGCTCGGCTACGAGCTCGGCGAGAACGCGCTGCAGGATGCGTTCACCCGCTTCAAGAATCTGGCCGACCGCAAGAAGACGATCTACGACGAAGATCTGATCGCGCTGGTCGATGACGAATTGGTCAGTGCGCATGAGCGCATCAAGCTCGTCTCGCTGACGGTGATGGCCGGCACCGGCGGCCCGCAATCGGCGGCGCTGACGCTCGACGTCGAAGGCACGCTCAAGACGCATCAGGCAACCGGCAACGGCCCCGTGGACGCGATCTTCAATGCCATCCACGCGCTCGTGCCGCATGAGGCGCAGCTCGAACTCTATCAAGTTCACGCCGTCACCCAGGGTACCGACGCCCAGGCGGAGGTCTCCGTCAAGCTCGCCGAGGGCGGCCGCTCGGTGACGGCACGCGGCGCCGATCCGGATACGCTTGTCGCCTCCGCCCGGGCCTATATTGCCGCGCTCAACAAGCTTGCAGCGCTGCAACGGCGCAAGACGGATAGCAAGGCCGGCTAAGCAGCAGGCGGCGGCTGGGTGCCGGTTCTGCTTGGGGCAAGGATCGGCTTCGGTGCGCTTGCGGCTTGCGCTGCCGGCAATGTTCGCTTACATGCTGCCGGCGCGCCGCTTTCGGCGGCGCCGGTGGTCCGCCTCACGGACGTGAGGGCGCATAGCTCAGTTGGTAGAGCAGCTGACTCTTAATCAGCGGGTCCAAGGTTCGAGCCCTTGTGCGCCCACCACTAAAATCAAAGACTTAGCGGCATCAAAGCCTTTAGCGGCAAAGCCCGAAGAACGTCGCGAGTCGGTGCGGCTGCAAAACGGTGCCCGTCGGATGCCGGACTGTCGTTCTTCAGGCCAGCAAAGCGGTCTGAGCCAGCGGCCGCTGCGCGACCATCTGCGTCTTAGGTGAATCACCGCGCGCCGCGCCCTGACGTCCTCCATCTCGACGCGGGCCGATTCGCTTGCGATCGCGGGATGCGGTTTCAATCGGGCTGTGCTAGATGAGGCCCGGTATTGCGATCGACCACCTCCGGCTTCGAAGCATCGATCAATCCGTTCCAACCGCCGCCAAGCGCCTTGTTGAGCGCAATGTAGTCCGTCGCAATCAGGACATGGCTTTGAAGGAGCGAATCTTCAGCGCTGTAAAGTGATCGCTCGGCAAGCAACACATCGAGGAAGCTCGATGATCCGGCCTTGTAAAGGGATTGCGATAGGCTGGCCGCCTGCCGATACGCCGTGACCGAGCTCGCGAGCGCGCGTTTGCGAGAGCGTTCCTTGGCGAGAGAAACGAGCGCGTCTTCGACGTCCCGGAGCGCGGCAAGAACCGACGCTTCATAGGCGACGAAATATTGGTCGCGCTGCGCTTGCGCAATCCCAACCGCAGCCCACAATTTACCGCCATTAAAGATCGGCACGCTCAGGGTCGGGCCGAATGACCAGCTGATCGACGAATTCTTGCCGAGATCGCCGAGCTGAGTGCCCGCGGTCGCTATGCTCCCGGTGAGGCTGACGCGCGGATAGAGGGCAGCATCGGCCTGTCCGATCTTGGCCGTGGATTGCGCATATTGGCGTTCGGCAAGACGGACGTCCGGACGCGTCAATAAGATATCGGCCGGAATGCCCGTCGGGATTGGCAGTTTCGGCACCGGAATCGGCGCGACGTTCACCAGCCGGCTTTCCAAGGCCGTAGGCTGCTGCCCCGTCAAGACGGACAATCGATGCACGGCTTCGGCATAAGCTGTTTCGAGCGTGGGGATCGCAGCGCGCGTGGTTGCGGCCTGACCTGTCGCGTTCGCGAGATCGACGGCTGAAGCGCTGCCCGCGGCCAGGCGATTGCGGGTGATTTGAGTCGTTTCGTCCTGGGATGCAGCGGTCCGCCGGGCGAGCGCGATGCGCGCTTGGTATCCGCGTGCCTGAACGTAATTGGAGGCGATGTCGCCGACGAGCGTCAACAGGACGTTGCGAAGATTCTCGTCAGAGGCATCGACACCGTAGGCAGCCGCCTCGACCGCGCGCCGGTTCGCACCAAACAGATCAAGCTCCCAGCTCGCATCGAAGCCTGTCTGAAATAACGTATAGGGTCCGACGAGGCTTGATTGAAAAGGCGAGGATGTGTTGCCGGCGGCGGGAGTCCCCGCCATAGCTCCTTGAGAGAAGATGGAAGCCTTGGCACGCGTGAGCGAGTCATTGTTTGCGACCGTCGGAAACAGCGCACCAACGGCTTGATTGTAGCTCGCGCGCGCCTCGCGAATTCTCGCTTTGGCCGTCGCCACATCGAGGTTGCCATCGACCGCTTGTTGCATGAGTTGATCCAGCATCGGATCATGAAGGCGCCTCCACCAGCGCGACAATTCGAGCGGACGGGAGGGGTTCGTGCCTTCTGCCTCACTCCAGTGCGCAGGCATTGCGGGCCACGGCGTTTGATAGTCCGGACCAACGGCGCATCCAGCCAGGATCGTTCCACATCCAGCCAACAAGACCGTCTTGAGAGACAGGTTATGGATACGCTTCGAAGAGGCGGCAAGCGTCCGGCCGATCCTTATCGCCGCTAGTGTTCTCATGAGATCGCCCTGTCGCTTGTCAGTCTTGTGCGTCGGCCGTGCTCGGCTTGGCGGCGCTCCGAGGCGCGCCTGTCCGCTCGGTCTTCCCAAAGACCCGGCAGACCAACACGAACAACAGCGGCACGAAGAAAACGCCGAGCACCGTTGCAGCAAGCATGCCGCCCATGACGCCGATGCCGATTGAATTCTGAGCTCCCGAACCGGCGCCGCTCGCGACCGCCAAAGGTGTAACGCCGAGGATGAACGCGAAGGACGTCATGAGAATCGGGCGTAGACGCTGCTTCGCGGCGATCAGCGTGGCTTTTATCAACTCTAGTCCCGCCTCTTGGCGGGCGATCGCGAATTCGATGATGAGAATGGCGTTCTTGGCGGCGAGGCCGATCGTCGTTAACAGGCCGACCTTAAAGTAGACGTCATTGGTCTGGCCGAACAACAGCGCCGCAGACAAGGCTCCGAGAACGCCAACCGGGACTGACAGCATGACCGCAAAAGGTATCGACCAACTCTCATAGAGGGCGGCAAGACACAGGAAGACAACAAGGATGGAGACGGCATAGAGCGAGATCGCTTGTTCGCCGGAGAGCTGCTCTTGTCGCGAAAGAGCGGTCCACTCATGATCGAAGCCCGCGGGCAAGGCGGCGACGAGACGATCGATCTCAGCGATGGCGCTGCCTGAGCTGACGCCTGGGGCTGCGTCGCCTTGGATCTCGACGGCCGGCGACCCATTGTAGCGCTCAAGACGCGGCGAACCGAACGTCCAGCGGCCGGATGCGAAAGCCGAGAACGGCACCATCCTTCCGGAGGCATTGCGGACTTGCCACCGGTCGAGATCTTCCGGCTGCATTCGAAAATCCGGGGCCGATTGAAGATAGACTTTCTTGATGCGTCCGCGATCGATGAAGTCATTCACATAGCTGCTACCCCAAGCCATAGAAAGTGTGCTGTTGATCGTGGTGAGATCGACGCCGAGGGCGCTCGCCTTCTCCTGGTCGATATCGATGGAAAATTGCGGCGTGTCGTCTTGACCATTTGGGCGGACATTGCTCAACAGCCGGCTTCCTGCGCCGGCGGCGAGCAATCGATCGCGGACGGCCATGAGCTTTTCATGACCGGCACCGGCGATGTCTTTCAGGTAGAAATCGAAACCATTGCTCGTGCCCAATCCATCAACAGCGGGGGGCGCCAGGGCGAAGACCTGAGCGTCCTTGATATTGGCGAAGGCTGTCATCGCCCTTCCCGCGATTGCGTCGGCGGTGAGATTAGGCGCTTTGCGTTCGGCGAAGTCTCTCAACCGTACGAAGGCCATCCCGACGTTCTGGCCCTGCCCTGAAAACGCAAAGCCCGCCACTGTCATTACACCCTCGACGGCTTTCATTTCGCGATCAACGAAATACCGGCTGACGCGATCGAGAACGCGTCGCGTGCGGTCTGCCGTGGCGCCAGCTGGCAATTGCGCCACGACCATTAGAAGGCCCTGGTCCTCTTTTGGTAGGAACGAACTCGGCAAGCGGGCGAACATCACGCCGGACGCGGCGACAATTAGAACGAATGCGATAACCCCGCACCATGGCCGCCGCAGCATGGCGCGCGTGCCGCGATGATAAGCTTGCGTACTTTCTTCGAGCGCGCTGTTGAACCAGCCGAATGGCCACCGTCTCGCGTCGTGCAATTTCCGCGGCCGCAGAATGGTCGCGCAGAGCGCCGGCGTCAGAATCAACGCGACGAAGACCGACAATATCATCGCCGAGACGATCGTTATCGAAAACTGGCGGTAGATGACGCCGACCGAGCCGCCAAAAAAGGCCATCGGCACGAACACCGCCGAAAGCACTGTCGTGATGCCGATCAGGGCTCCCGTGATCTCCGTCATCGACTTGGCCGTTGCATCGCGCGGCGATAAACCCTCGCTTTGCATGATGCGCTCGACATTCTCAACCACGACGATGGCATCATCGACGAGAAGCCCGATCGCAAGCACCATGGCGAACATGGTTAGCGTGTTAATCGAGTAACCCGCGAACGTCAGGATGCCCAGCGTCCCTAGGAGAACGACGGGAACCGCGAGCATCGGGATCAATGTCGCGCGAACGTTTTGCAAGAACAGCAGCATAACGGCAAAAACCAGCGCGATTGCTTCGACCAGAGTGCGCGCCACCTCGGCGATTGAGATCCGAACGAAGGGAGTCGTGTCGTAGGGATAGACGACTTGCATGCCTCTCGGGAATGTTGGCGTAAGCCGGTCAATGACTTCCTTGACTGCGGCAGCCGTGCGGATTGCGTTGGCGCCGGTCGCGAGGTAGATGGCGAGCCCGGTCGCCGGCAAACCATTGTAGGTCGATGATGTATTATAATCTTCGGAGCCGAGCTCGACGGTTGCGACATCGTTGATGCGAACAATTGATCCGTCGGAGGCGCTCTTCAGGATAATGTTGCGGAACTGCTCCGGCGTCTGCAACCGGCTTCGAGCGGTAACGGTTGCGTTGAGTTGCTGCCCCTTGCGCGCGGGCAAGCCGCCGAGTTGGCCGGCCGATACCTGCATATTCTGAGCCTGGATCGCGGCTGCGACGTCGGCTGGGGTCAAGGCATATTTGGCCAACCTGTCCGGATCAAGCCAGATCCGCATTGCATAACCTGCGCCGAAGAGCTGCGTATTGCCGACGCCATCAACGCGCTTCAGCGTGTCATTGAGCGAACTTTGGACATAGTCCGACAGATCAATCTCGCTCATTCTCCCGTCGGTCGAAACGAAGCCGACGACCATCAGGAAGCCGGCCGATGATTTGGTGACGGTGAGGCCGGTGCTCTGCACCATTGGCGGCAGCAGCGCAGTAACGAGCTGCAGCTTGTTCTGCACCTGCATCTGCGCGACATCAGAGTTCGCTTTGCTTGTGAACGTCAGCGTGACCTCGGCCTGCCCGGTCGAGGTTGACGTCGCGGCCATATAATCGAGATTGTCGAGACCCGTCATGCCTTGCTCAATGACCTTGGTCACCGAATTCTCGACCGTCTGCGCGTCCGCGCCGGGATAGCTGGCATCGATCTGGATAGTGGCCGGTGCGATTTCGGGATATTGCGAGATCGCAAGCGTGTTCAACGCCAGGACGCCGCCGAGCGCGATGACGATGGCGATTACCCAAGCGAAAATTGGTCGTTTGATGAAGAAGGCCGATATCATCTATCAGCCTTTGTTCGGCTGACTTTCGGACACAGCAGCCTTGGGTTCGCGCACCTCTCCTGTCGTGTCGTCAATGATGACTTCGGCACCAGTGGCCTGTTGGCCGGGACGCACCAACTGGGTGCCCTCCACAATCACCCTGTCGCCGTCCTCGACACCGTGGGTAACCAGCCAATTGTTGCCGACACTGCGACCCGTGATGAGCACTCGCTCCTCGACTTTGTCGCCCCTGCCGAGGAACATGGCCGTCGCCTCGCCCTTCGTGTTGCGGGTAACGGCGCGCTGCGGCACGAGGAAGCTATTTGGTGCGACGCCCTCCTCCACGATAGCCCGGACGTACATGCCCGGCAGAAGTAACCGTTTCGGATTGGAAAAGACGGCTCTGACCGTAAACGTCCCGGTTTCGAGGCTGACGTTGGCCTCGGAAAATTCGAGTTTGCCGCCCAGCGGATAAATTGCGCCGTTCTCGAGCCTCAGCCTGACGTTGACATTGAGTCCCGACACCTTAATGCGTCCCGCGTCGATTGCCTGACGCAGATTGAGCAGGTTCGTGCTCGATTGGGTGACGTCGACGTAAATCGGATCGAGAGTACGAATAGTTGTCAGCGCTGTGCTCTGGCCTGCCGTCACCAAGGCGCCAGGGGTGAGCGAGGATTTGCCGGTGCGGCCCCCGATTGGTGCCCTGATCGTGGTGTAATCGAGATTGATCTTTGCCGTCGCGGCATTGGCCTTGGCGGTCGCAACGTCGGCTTTCGCCTGCGCTAAGGCGGCAAATGCGTCGTCGAGGTCCTGCTTGCTGACCGCGTTCTGACTAACCAATCCCTGATATCGTGCGAACTTGGCCTGCGCGCTTGGCACCGCTGCTTCGGCCTTTTCCAGCGCCGCAACGGCGCTGTCATAGGCCGCCCGATAAGGCGCGGCGTCGATCTGATAGAGAGGCGCGCCTTCAACGACCTCGCTGCCCTCCTCGAATAGGCGCCTCTGGATGATCCCGGCGATCTGCGGACGGACCTCAGCCTCCAGCGAGGCAACGACGCGCCCGGGCAACTCCGCTGTGATCGCGACGGTCTCAGGGTGCAGCGTAACGACGCTGACCTCCTGACGTCCCGGCGGCAACGATTCAACCGTACCGTTTGATCCAGAGTCGCAGCCGGCGAGAGCGAGCAGCGCCGCGCCAGCGCCGATTGCCGCACATATCGAATGACGTCGCATCTGCTCCGACTTTTCCACCAAGCATAGATGATCGTGCCGGCCGAGGGCCGAGCACCAATTTTGCTAGCCGGCGAGAATTGGCCGACCGTGGAGATTTGACGGAGGTCGCATGGACGAAGCAAAACATGCCGGTCTTTCTGGATGCCGGTCTGAATTAGAATTTCGTTTTCTATCAAGCTCTTGCGGAACTTGCGCAAGAACGCATCGCTTCCTTTCGATCGCCTCGATTGGAGTGAAAGTTTATCTTGATGGCACGAGGCCATGCGGGCATTGGAATTTATGAAAATGGGAATGAGACGGACATGAAGACAATGTTATTGCCGATGCCCTTCTGCCTCGGAGGGGGGCGCAATTCTCTGCCAATGCGGCGGCGATGCGACTTGACGCCGCGCTTCCCAATCCGCACTCGGGGGTGAAGACTGGGTGCAATGCGGGCCCCGCGCGAGCGCCCCGAACCGGTTCTCTTGAGGCTCCCCGAGGGTTTTTGGCGGGTACGGATATTGATGGCACCGTCCGTACCGCGGGAGGAAAGTGCCATGGCTATCATGGATGGGATGGGGCGTCTGGCCGAAACGTTTTGGCCGACCGCACAAGCTCATCTGAGCTCCGCTTGTCCCACATTCCACGCACGCGGCTGATGTCGAAGCGGCTCCGACAGCGGCGTGTGAGATCCGCATCTATCCGAACGCCCAGTCAGCATTTATTCATGCTGGCAGAGCGATGACATCGGAACCTAAGCCTCTAACTTTCAAAGTTAAGCAGAAAACGAATCGCTGTGATATTGGAAGCTGGATTTGATCGTCGGCGGGTTGGCGCAACAGCGATGTCCTTAGGCATCCTTGGCTCACGCGCCGACTCACACGCCGAAACTTTGTAAACAGACGAAACCATGCACAACGCCTCAGCGGACTTCTTCGATATCGCGACCCTGCTCAAGACGCATGAATCCGAACGCTACGATCTCCATACGCGGTATCTGAACGACATGATGGTGCGCGCTTTACGCACCATCGGCTTTGATGTCGCCTTCCAGCGCGGCACTGGCCAATATCATTATGACAAGGCCGGTGCACGCTATCTCGATCTCTTGAGCGGCTGGGGGGTTTTCGCAGTCGGCCGCAATCATCCGACCGTGCGGGCCGCTTTGCAGTGCGTGATCGAGGCCGATTTGCCGAACCTCGTACAGATGGATGTGACGACGCTGGCCGGCCTCCTCGCCGAACGGCTTCTGCACTTCGTGCCTTACCTCGACAAAGTCTTTTTCGCCAATTCTGGGACGGAGGCGGTCGAGGCGGCAATCAAGTTCGCTCGCGGTGTGACCGGCCGGCAAAATATCCTTTATTGCAGCAACGCATTTCACGGCCTGACCTATGGCGCGCTGTCGCTCAACGGTGACGCGACATTCCGCGAGGGCTTCGGTGGATTTCTGCCCGGCTGCCAGGAGGTTCGCTTCAACGATCTGGAGGCGCTCGAACGAGCGCTTGCGAGTCGCGAAATCGCCGCCTTTTTCGTCGAGCCGATTCAAGGCAAAGGCGTCAATGTCGCAGACGACGATTACCTTAAAGGCGTTCGGGCGCTGTGCAGCAAATACGGCACTTTGTTCGTCGCCGACGAAATCCAGACGGGGCTCGGCCGTACCGGCAGATTTCTTGCGACCGAACACTGGAATGTCGAGCCGGACATGGTCTTGCTCGCCAAGGCGCTTTCCGGTGGTCATGTGCCGATCGGCGCGGTTCTCATGCGTAAGAAAATCTTCGAGGCGACCTTTAACCGCATGGATCGCATGGCCGTCCACGGTTCGACCTTCGCGAAGAACGATTTGGCGATGGCCGCGGGTCTTGCGACGCTGGAAATAATCAAGTCCGAGCGGCTTATCGAGAATGCGGCGCGGCAAGGCCAGCGGCTGTTCGACTTTTTCGGGCGTTTCGCGGAGCGCTACGAACTCGTCAAGACTGTGCGCGGCAAGGGATTGATGATCGGGCTTGAATTCGGACCGCCGCACAGCTTCAAGTTGAAGACCGCCTGGACCTTGCTCGAATCCGTACGCGCGGGCCTATTCTGCCAGCTCATCATTATCCCGTTGTTCAAAGACCATAAGATCGTGGCCCAAGTGGCGGCCAATGCGAGTCATACGATCAAGCTGCTGCCGCCGCTCAACATCAGCGATGCGGATTGCACCTGGATCGAACAAGCGTTCGATAGCGTCGTGGCTGACGCGCATCGCGTACCCGGTGCCATCTGGTCGCTCGGCAGGACTCTCGCGGAGAACGTGCGCCGCAGCAGCAAGAGCGCGGGCTGATTGGCCCCTCGGCAGCGCGAAGCGTTTTGGCCTAATATTTCGCGTTGCTGAGCGTCACCGGGCTCGAGTCGAATTTGTAGATCAACCCGGCGACGGCGGATTGTATTTCCGGGTGAAAATGGATGGCATCGCCTTGCCCGGCGGCGGAGAAGGTGCCGATGTCGCGCGCGCCATATTGGGCATAGCGATATTCGATCTGCCAGAACCACCCCGGCGCCAATTGCGCCTCGATCCCATCGCCGAGCAGCCAGCCGTTGGTCGTCAATCCATGCGTCGAGACGCCGGAAGGTGCCCCGTTGGCGCTATCCAGCATTTCGCTGCCACCGAAGTGCGCCTGGGTGAAGCCAAATTTGCTGTAGGTCAGAATCTGCGGCGTCGCGAGGAAACCCAGCCGCGCACCGCCGCCCCACGACCAGCGCTCGACAAGGGTTGCGGCTTGTCCGGCAGGTTCGTCCTGAATCGTTCCGGAGAGGCCCGCAGGATCGAAATCGCCGAACGCGCCCGCAACGATTTTGCCGGTCAATTGATAATCGTAGCCGAGGCCGATGCGCCCGCCGATGCCGCGGCCGCCCTGGATCTGATCGACGCAGGTGACGCAGGCGCCATAGGCCGTCTTGACAATTGTATCGGCACTCGAGATGCCATAGCCCGCGCCAGCCTCGAGATAAGGTCCGGTCCAGAGCGAGGGCCCCGTCGGCGGTGCGATCAGATCCTGGACGAGGTCGCCGACCCCGAAAGGCGGCAAGCCCGCAGGATTCATCGCGGGCCAGCCGAATTTATAGACGATCCCGCTCGTGACCGTCTGCACGATCGGATGGACTCGCAGATCATCGAGGCGTCCGGCCGCGCCATTATCGCCGAGAACCCGCGCGCCATAATCCGCCAGGCGATATTCACTGCGCCAGAACCAGCCCGGCGCCAGTGCCGTCTCCAGCCCGCCGCCGACGAACCAGCCAGGGGTGTCGAAGCCGGATATCGAATTGCCGCTGACGGCGCCGTTTGTCGTGCGCAGCAAATCGGAGCCGGTGAAATGGCTTTGTGTGAAGCCGGCGTCGGCATAGGCAAAAATATCGGGCGTGATGAGCGTTCCGAGCCGGACGCCAGCGGCCCAGGACCACGTCTCCCGCACATTGCCGGTTACGTTCGCGGCCTGATCTTGCAGCGTGCCGCGCAGGCCGCCGTAGCTTCCGTCGGCGAAGGCGCCGGCGACGAATTGCCGGGCGAATTGATAATCGAAGCCAGCGCCCACGCGACCGAAAAAGCCGCGGCCGCCCTGAACCTGATCGAGGCAGAGCGCGCAGCCGGTGCTGGCGGGCACGCGCGTCGTCGTATTCGCCGCCCATTCGCCGTAGCCGCTGCCGACATCGACGTGAAAGCCCGTCCAGCCGAAGGCCGGAACGGGTGACGCTTTCGCGGAAGGCAGATCGGCCGCCAAGGCGGTGGTGGCGATAAGGGCGAAGCCAAACCCCAAGCCTGCAGCCCTATACGTGATTCCCATATTCCAACGCTCCAAGGGACGGTCTCGCCGAATCCTCAGGTTGACGACATGCTCGGAACCGAAATTTGCTAAGGTCTTCGAGCATCTCGTCGATCAAAGCATGGCGCGCGCGCCATGCACTCCGCTTAGCCGCGACGACCTCTTTGGCAGAGCGCCGGCGCAGGCGCGGCGGAAGCTTAAAGGTGTATCGACCGTCCGCTTTTCCACCCAGTTCAGTCCAGTAAAGATCGTAGTCCGCTGTCCACCTTCTTAATCCGAAAATGCCTCTGCCCACATGCCCAAAGTTTGACGTTGCCGCTATTTCGGAGGCGCCGAAATGCTCTTTAAGGGCATAAACGGCGTGCATCAATAAATCCTTCGGCCGCAATCCAAAGAGATCCCGGGTCACCTGAACCGTAAAGGATTTGCCATATTGTCTGGCGCTGCCTTGCAAGCCGCCAATCCATAGCCAGATCGGCCCCTCTCGCCGAGCGGCTCCGACGGCGAAGCTGAGAGTTGCGACCGTTGCCCACTCATTCTGGGCAAGAAGTCTGCACGTCAGCTCCCCTTCCCGCCCCGACCATGTCGGGCTTCGCTCCAACCTGAGTTCGTATCGGCGGCCGCTTTTGCCTGTCAATGTGGCGAGAAGCAAATCATGCCCGCCGATGAGACCATGGACCCGCTTGCCTCCCAAAACGCGCAAGAGAATGTCGTAATGCGAGATGAGTACGCGCGACCGCTGGGCTGGCCGCAGCGCGCTGTGCAGGAACTTGTGTGTCGGCTTGCTTGCCAGATCAAAAGGAATCTTTCTCAGAAAGGCGTGCTGGCAGATGTTATCGACGGCTGCAAACCATTTTCGCATGCTATTGGGCGAACAGAGAATTCCCAGCAAAAGGAAACATTTCTCTTTTACGCTGGCTTGCCCTAAATGCCGCAAGATCGAAAAAAACATCCGCGGTTGCGGAACAGACAATGGCGCATGGGCCGTCGCGCTCGCCAATTTTGCGGCCCACGCGCTGCCTTTCGGGCCGTTTTGCTTCCTACAGAACATCGTATTCAACAGCGAGAGGCCAAATTCAATTGGTTTGTAAATTGTAGCACCCAAATATGTGTTGAGGTTTGATGGAGACTTGATGGATTTCGGAGTTTGCCGTTCGACGAAATGAATCTGTATCCAGATAATAGTGTGTGTTCGACATTTAAGGTGAAATTGCAAGATGAACGAACTCATCCTTGTCGCCGAAGATGAGCCGGAGATCGCCAAGATCCTCGAGGCCTATCTGGTGCGGGAGGGCTTTCGAACTGTCGTCGCCGCAGACGGCAAGGTCGCACTGGATCAACATGCGATACTCAAGCCCAATCTCGTCCTTTTGGACGTCAAGATGCCCAAGGTCGACGGCTGGCAGGTGCTGGCCGAATTGCGACGCCGTGGCGAGACGCCGGTTATCATCATCACCGCACTTGATCAGGATATCGATCGCCTGCAGGGATTGCGCCTCGGCGCCGACGACTATGTGATCAAGCCGTTCAATCCGGTTGAGGTCGTGGCTCGTGCCAAAGCCGTTCTGCGCCGGACCAGTCCGGCCGAGAGCAGTTCGGTGTTGAGGATTGGAAAGGTCGAAGTCGATCTTGAAAGCTACGTCGCTCGGGTTCTGGACGGCGGAACATCGAAGCTTCTTCCTCTCACGCTGACCGAGTTTCGTCTTCTCGCTCATATGGCCAAGTCCCCGACCCGTGCTTTCGGCCGGAGCGAGCTTGTCGACGCTTGTCTTCCGGGCGGCGATGCGCTGGAACGGACCGTTGACAGCCATGTCAGCAATCTTCGCCGCAAGCTTGACGACGCTGGTGCGCCCGGGATGCTATCCGTGGTTCGCGGGGTGGGCTATCGATTGGCCAAGATATGAAACAATACCGTTTGAGCCGCCAGATCGCGCTGTGGATGAGCGCCGTTGCGGTGATCGTCACGCTGATGCAGTTCGTCGTCTACGTTGTCTTCTACGCCATTGCTTGGACTCTAAACCCCCCGCCGCCTGGTCCGCTTCCCCTCCTTCCGAGCGAGTCGGACTATGTGCTGATCGTCATCCTTATCCTCTTCAGTTTGGCCCTGTCGGTCATCGTAGCATTTCGGCTGACCAGCCGGATCGTCGCGCCGCTTACTTCGCTTGCGGAAGGCGCGCGAAGGATCGCCGCGGGCGATCTCAGCGCCCGTGCATTGCCTGGAGACAGATCCATCGGCGAGACGGCTCAACTGGTCGACGATTTCAATGCGATGGCGCAAAGGCTCGAAGATACGGCGCAGGCGATCGCATCATGGAATGCGGCGATCGCACACGAACTCCGAACGCCGCTCACGATCCTGCGCGGCCGACTTCAGGGGGTCACCGGCAAGGTGTTCGAACCGAGCGACGAGCTATTTCGTAATTTGCTGTCTCACGTCGAGTCCCTGTCGCGGCTCGTCGAGGACTTGCGAGTGGTTACTTTGTTCGACAGTCGCAGGTTGGAGATGCGCTTCGAATCGGCCGATCTCGAACAAGAGGTTCTGAAAGCGGTCGATGCCATGCGAACCGATCTCACCGATGCGGGCTTCACGATCGAGCTGGCGACCCGCCCGATATTCTTGCATTGCGATGCCGTCCGGCTGCGACAGGCGCTGTTCGCGCTGCTCGAGAACGCGCGTCGCTATGCGACACCGGGGCGTCTGCGTGTTTCGATGCGCGTCGACAACGACGGCCTCGTCATCGCGGTAGAGGATCAAGGTCCCGGCCTCAGTCCGGACTTCGCGCCGCATGCTTTCGATGCCTTTGCCCGCGGCGAGCCTTCACGCTCCCGACAATTCGGCGGCTCGGGACTCGGTTTGTCGGTTGTTCGCGCCATTGCCGAGGCGCATCATGGTGAAGCGCGTTATCGCTCTGCGACAAGCGGCGGTTCGATTTTTGAAGTCGCTATCCCAATCGGACGGGCACGGCTTGCCGCAGAGGAATCGTGCTAATGGCCGTGCAGTTCGAGGGTGACGACGCCCCCGGACTTTGTACCCCGATAAATCGAACAGATTTGGGAGTCACAACGTGCTTTGACGCCGGCAACGACGTCAACCTCAGGATCATAGGCGTGCCTTGGATCGAGAGGGTTCAAAAGCAAGGCACATATAATGGCGAAAAAAAGTGCGTACATAACAGCGAGGCTAATCGCCACAACGACGACTAAGGCCTTGTCAATGTCCTGCAAGACCTGCTCGCGGCCCCACAGTGTCGGGATTTTTTGAATCGTTCGGCAGCCCATCTTGTTCGGCTCGACGCGAATCATAGTCTCCACTTGACATCCAGTGTTCACGCCGTTTGTAGAGAAATGATGGAGATTGAGCGCAGATCGTGCAAATGCGGTGCGGCGCCGCCCCTAGCGAGAATGCGAAGCGGAGCGCAACGACAGGTAGAATCTGCGCAACGTCCTCTGTTGCAACGGCACTCCTATTGTCATGTCGGCGCGGCGCCCGAGGCGCGGACGAGGGAAGAATATGCGCCGCCACGCGCCATCAGCTCATCGTGCGTCCCGCGTTCGACAATGCGCCCCCGCTGAAGGACGATAATTTGATCGGCACGCCGGATCGTCGAAAGACGATGCGTGATGGTAATGGTCGTCCGAGACTTGGACAGCTCCGCCAAGGCGGCCGTTATGGCTTGCTCGGTTTCGGCATCGAGGGCGCTGGTGGCCTCATCGAGCAAAAGAACACGCGGATTGCGCAAAATCGTCCGGGCAAGCGCGAGCCGCTGCTTCTCGCCGCCTGAAAAGCGATAACCCCTTTCTCCGACCAAAGTCTCATAGCCTTCTGGTAACGCCGACACTGTCTCGTGGATTTGAACCGCCTTTGCCGCCGCCTCGATCTCCTCGCGCGTCGCCTCGGGTTTTGCGAAGCGAAGATTATCGATGACCGAAGCGTAGAGCAGATACGGGTCTTGCGTGACGACACCCAGCATGTCCGTCAGCGACTCGAAACTGAGAGCCCGAACGTCAACGCCGTCATAACTAATCGAGCCGGAATCGACATCATAGAGTCGGGCCAAGAGATAGCCGAGGGTTGTCTTTCCAGACCCCGTAGGACCGACGATGGCGATATGACTTCCAGCCGGAACATCGATCGAAATATCCTTCAGCGTCGGTTCGTGATTTTTTTCGTAAGAAAAAGTCACGCCGCTGAGCTTCACGTCGCCGCGCATTCTGCCGCGATCAAGCGTGACAGCACCCGGCCGTTGCCTGATCCAAGCCGGCGAGTCGAGATATTCGAAGATGCGGGCAAATAAGGCTCGAGTCGTCCGAACCTGACGCCCTATCTCCAGAAGCTGTTCAAAAGGCCAGAGGAGCTGTTCCTGCAGCGCGATCATGGCGACCAGCGTGCCGATCGTGATTGACGCGCCGGTGTTCATCAGAAAGCCGCCGAGAAGCAAGGTCAGAGGCGGCAAGATCGACAATGCGAGGTAGATGAAGGACCATTGCCATTCTCCGGCCGTGCTCGAGCGGACCTCAAGCGTCGCAAGATCACGCGAAGTTTCCATAAAGCGACGGATCAGATATTCGCTCCGGCCTGTCGCCCTGGCGAGAATGATGCCTGAAAGCGACAGCGATTCCTGGATTGCGGATGACATATCCGCAATTCGTCTTTGTTGTGCGTAGGTGATGGTCTCCCGCATTCTTGCGACATGGCCGCTGATGGCCACAGACACTGGAATAGTCATAAAAGAGAACAGGGCCAGGCGCCAGTCGAGCAGCAACATGGCGATTGCGGTCATCATGGCAGTGCTGAGATTGCGGGCCAGCTCGTTGACCGTATTGGTAACCAGGGCCTGCAGACCGCCGACGTCGCTGGCGATGCGAGACTGGATTTCGCCCGTGCGCGTACCGGTGAAGAATGTAAGCGAAAGAGATTGCAAGTGCGCATAAACGCTAACCCGGAGATCGTGCATGATCGCCTGGCCGATACGCGAGGATATGACAATCTGGAGCGTATTCAGCGCCGCAGTCGCCGCCGCTATGCCGATCAGGCCGCCGGCAAGCCATGAGAGCAAAGCCAGATTTGCCTTAGGCAGCGCATCGTCAATGATGGCCCGCAGCAGGAATGGAGACGCCATGCCGATCGCGGAACCGATGACGATCAACCCGGCTACCGTAAGGGCACGGCGGAGATAGGGACGGAAAAGCGCCAGGATTCGGCGAGGCGTGACGCTCGCCGCCAGATCGGCATAACGCCTGTTTTCGATTTCGGTATTCGATATCGTCATTCTCGAGGTCTGATCAGAATTTGAGCGCCCGAGGCCCCGACTTCCATCCGGCGGGCTTTGCAACGGTCGATGCGAGCGGTCTACCGAACCTCGGCGCAGCCTAGGGTTTCGCGGACGCGCGGTTCGACGGGAACGAAGCCTCGCGGCGCGCGCTCGGCGCGGCCATTGCTTCGAACGCGCGTTGCCGCAACGGCATCTTCCAGCCATCGCAGCGATGCGGCATCGCTGTTATTCGCAGACTCTTACACGCTGGTAGGTCCACACTTCGCTGTAGTCATCCCAATAAGGTTCACCGGCGGCCCAATAGCAGCGGGGGCCGTAAACCGGCTCGGGTACCGCATAGGCGGGCGGATAATAATGCGGTCCGCCGATCGTCGCGCCAAACAGTGTTCCAACCGCCAGGCCGCCGATGAGGCCGGCGGCGACATCGCCGCCGCCCGCACGCGCTGGGGATGCTGAGATCGCCACCGAAGACAACAATGTGCCGACCGCGAGAACATGCGCAACTCTCCGCATCGATATCCTCCAATGTGCTCGCAAGCGATGTTCTCGAAGGAAATAGGATCGCATCGTGTCGGGAAAACGCCGGATATTGATCTTGTGCAGAGAGTTCATGGAGAATGTGTGAAGACGCGCACACTTCCAATTCTTGAACTTGAGCAGTCTTGGGCGGTTCCTTAGCGATGCCGTTCATCAGAGTGGCGGTTCAATTCGCTTCGGGGGAGCCATGCTCAACGGTAAAAAATTTCGTGCGCGCTGCACCTCGGTCGTTCTAACTGGCGGGACGCTGCTAGTACCGTCAACGCAGGCAGCCCATGCACAGGGCGCGAACACGTCGTCGCCGATCGTATCGCCAAGTCAAACGGTCGCGGAAACCGCCGTCAACGGTACGCTCTCGACCGTCGAAGTCGTCGCGACGACGCCGCTCGGGGCGCCTACGAGCCCCCTCGATATTCCGAGCGAGACGCAGACCATCACGTCGCAGGAAATCGGCAATCTCAGGCAGACCACGCTTCAGGATGCCTTGGCGCGCCGGATGCCTGGCGTCTCGGTCACCGATGCGATCGGCAGTCCACTTTCCGAGTCCGTCGACTTCCGTGGTGAAACCGCCTCGTCCGTTCCAGGCACGCCGCAAGGTCTCGCCGTCTACATGAACGGCGTGCGGATTAATGAGGCCTATGGCGATGTGGTGAATTGGGATTTGATCCCGCAATTCGCAATCGACACCGCCCAGATTGTCACCGGCAATCCGGTCTTCGGCCTCAACGCGCTCGCTGGAGCGGTGGTTCTGAACATGAAGAACGGCTTCACCTGGCAAGGGACCGAATTCAATCTCCAGGGCGGCACGGATTATACCGCGCAAGGCGACGCTCAATATGGCATCCAAAAAGGCAATTGGGCCTATTATGTCGCCATGGAAGGCGTGCGGACGAACGGCTATCGCTTTTTCGGCCAATCGGATGCCGAGCGCGGATTCGCCGATATCGGCTATCGGGCCGAAGGCAACGAGGTTCACGTGAGCGTGACGGGTGGCGCCGATGGCCTTGGCGTTGCCGGCACCACGCCGCTTGCGCTTGTCGAGCAAAATCCCGCGGCCGTTTTTACGACGCCGCAGACGACGAACACGACGGCCGAGATGGTCATTCTCTCGGATGAATCGCATATCACGCCCACGCTGACGTTCAACGGCAACGCCTATTTCCGCAGCTATGCCCAGATGCACGTCGACGGAAACATCAGCAACTTCTACTCTTGTGGGTCCGTCACTGTTTGCAACCAAAACGACGCGCCGGGCATACCAAATGGAACGCCGATCGATGGAACTGTGGCGGGAACCGCCGCACTCGGCGATCCGCTTGCCGGAGCCGCCGCCGCCGGTACGCCATTGGGCGAGATAGACCGTAACTGGACGCGTACCTATAGCACGGGCGCAACGGCGCAACTCACCGACACCGACAAACTATTCGGTCATGAAAATACGGTCACCGCGGGGATAAGCGTCGACCATGGCTGGACGCATTGGGTTGGCGCCAGCACCTTGGGCGCCTTGCCGCCGGATTTCATCGTCACCAATTCGAACGAATATATCAACGAGCCGCTCTATGATGTTTCGCCGGTTAACGTCCGCGCGCAAAATACCTACGCCGGCGTTTTTGTTCTCGACGATTTCGCGCTGACGGATCGGCTAACCCTTCATGCCGGCGCCCGCTTCAACGATGCGCAAATCCGCCTCGCCGATCTGACTGGCGTCAATCCAAACTTGAATGCGAGCAATAATTTCAATCGCATCAATCCGGTTGCCGGAGTTACATTCAAAATCACGCCGGATATTGCCGCTTATGCCAGCTATTCGGAAGCAAACCGCGCGCCGACGCCGCTCGAGCTTGGCTGCGCCAGCCCGAGCAACCCTTGCATGATCGACAGCTTCCTGGTTTCCGACCCGCCATTGAAGCAGATCGTCGCGCGAACCGTCGAGGCCGGCTTCAAGGGCATGAACGAGATTGCCGGCGTCATTCCGGGAAGATTCGACTGGAGCGTCAGCCTCTACCGGACCGAGAATCAAAACGACATCTACAGTGTGCCGAGTCCCACGGTCATTGGTCTTGGATATTACACAAATGCCGGCGATACCCTGCGACAAGGGATCGATCTCGGCGCCACCTATACGACAGATAGGTGGGATGTTTACGCCAATTACTCCTACCTTCGGGCGACATTCCTGACGCCCGTCCGTCTTTCTTCGAAAAACAATCCTTATTCGGTCGGCGGTAGCGAACAAGTCGAGCCGGGCGACAATCTTCCCGGTATCCCGCGGCATAAATTCACGATCGGGTTCGACTATGAACTTCTGCCAAGATGGAAGGTGGGGGCCGACCTCGTCTACCGTTCCGGCGTCTATTATTTCGGCGACGAGATCAACGCTCTGCCGCAGATCCCAGGTTTCGCGAGCCTCAACCTTCGCACTTCCTATCAGGTCAACAAGAATGTCGAAATTTACGGCCTGATTAACAATGCGCTTGACTATCGCGGCGCCTCCTACGGGGCTCTTTGGGAGACCAACTCGACTCAAAACCAAGCGACCAATGCCTGCATTCCTGGGCTCTTCTGCTCGTCTGACCCGCGAGCCGTGACGATCGCGCCGCCGTTCGAAGCTTTTGTTGGGTTGAAAGTTGCATTGTGAGGGCGCCTTAGTCGGAAGTTAGATGCCGTGGTCCCTCGAGGCGGCGGCAACAAGTGTTAATAGCTTTGTAGGGATTGCTGCATAAGCTTGGGGCTGCAAATGAAGAGGAATGAATCATGATCGTCTCCGGAGTGGGCTCTACGACGTCTGCCGCCCCCAGCAATATCCAAACGACGAACAATCGCGTCAGCGACGGTGATTACAAAGCCGCGAACGCCAATACGTCCTCCGTGAAAGATTCCGACGGCGACTATAAGCCGAAAACGACGTCCTCGACTTCGACCGCTGGTGTGCAAGCGGCGTTGACGGGTTTGAAACTCGGCGGTTGAGCGCGCCCGGATACAAGCACGACAACAAGACGCTGATAATTTACTCCGCATCCGAGCAAATTCTGCTCGGATCGGGCGCCAGGGCTGGGGATCCAAGCCTCTCGTTCCGATCCAGTCCGTTGGCGTCAGCCAAGCCGACACAATTTTAAGAGAACTAGCTGGATCGATACAGATCGCGCCACTGCCGGTAGCGTTCCGCGGCGCGGGAACGCGATCCATTCGCGAATCGAGGGTGATCAAAGGTCAGTGCGAGCAAAATAGCGGTACCTTGGAATCGCGAAGTAAGGTCCTTGTGACGCCCCCCAATAAGAACTCCCGAAAACGCGAATGACCATAAGCGCCCATGACCAGTAAGTCCGGCGCCGCAGCCTCGAGATGGGCCCGCAGGATGGAGCCCGCATCCGATTCCGTCAGCGGCAACTCGACCAACTTCAACGCGCCGCTGCAGTGACGGCCGAGACGCCGAGCAAGATCCGTTCCCGCACCGCCCTGCTCGCTCTGATCCGACTCCACACAGAGAATTTCTATAGTGTGGGCATCTTTTAGCAAAGGAATGGCATCTCCGATTGCACGTGCCGCCTCGCGGCTACCATCCCAAGCGACGGCCGTATGCTCAAGAGACGGTTGCCGCACGAATTGAGTCGGTACGACGATGACCGGTCTACCAGAACCGAATAAAATATCTTCCAGGATGTCATTCTTCGTCGGCAGGATACCACCGGGCATGGACAGCACGCAAAGATCACTGAGGCGCGCCGTCATGACAAAGCGATCGCGTATCTGGGCATATGCGGCGCGAACGACATGACAGTCTATCGCTATTCCAGAGAGCTGCGCGGCGAGTTCTATTTGCTGCTGCACATGGGCCGCCTTCTTCCGCCTTTCGTCATTCAAAACCCGGAGGGCCTCGTCAATGGCCGGTAACAGATAACCCGACGGCATATCAATGATGGTCGTCGTGAGATCGACAGTCAGATGAGCCTTTTGCGCGTCGCAAAAGTAAAGCGCGTAATCGATCGCGGCTTGCGTGATCGGATCTTCGTCGATGACGATATTCAGGTAGATCGATTTAAAGGCGTTATCGCTCGATACTTGCTCTGAACACATTGGCGTCTCCGCTTCGCATAACCTTCGATACTCAAAAAAACAGGTGCGGGCGCTCGCTTCTCCGTCACGAAGACCTGACCATTGTGCTGGCTTCGCAAGTATCCAGGTCTATAACGTGCTCGGGCGATGGGATAGATCAGTTGGCTCCTGCCAGCGCTTGCGCCTTTCTAACGAAAATAAATATCACGTCGTTTATGATGAGACTTATCCCTGCTGCGCCCATGGCTTCGCCGATTTGCCCCCAATTGAGACGTTCAAATGCGAAGAGCGATCTGAGCCACGGAACGAGCAGAGCCGCCGTAAGCGCCACCAATGCGGTTACAAAGACGATCACCAAGGTTGCGTTCGGCTTCGTAAGGGAGAATATGACGCTAGAGTCCAACGAGCGGTTGGTCAGAACGAGACCCAAGTTGCCCAAAACAAGGGTAATGAATGCCATAGTCCGGGCAACCGACTCGCTGTGATCGCCCTGGATTCCCAAATAGAAGACGATAAGCGCCATAGCCAACACGATGGCGCCCTGCGTTAAGCCGTGCGCGAGGAGAGTCAGGCTAAAGAGCGGCGCCTTGGGGTCACGCGGCGGATGTTTCATCAGTCCATGCGCTTCCGGTTCTGCCTCAAACGCGATTGAGGACACCGGATCTATGATCAATTCCAAAAACACCACATGAATCGGTCCGAGCAACAACGGCCAACCAAAAAATACAGGAATCAGGGACATGCCCGCGATCGGGACATGCACCGCGAGAATGTAAGAGATCGCCTTGCGCAAATTGTCATCGATGCGCCGGCCGAGGCGGACTGCGGTAACAAGGCTTTCGAAATCGTCATTCAGAAGCACGAGCGACGCGGCTTCGCGTGCGACGTCGGTGCCACGTCCGCCCATGGCTACGCCGATATGGGCAGCTTTGAGCGAGGGAGCATCGTTGACGCCGTCGCCGGTCATGGCGACAACATCGCCATTTGCCACGAAAGCATTGACCAGCCGCAGCTTTTGCTCTGGCATAATGCGGGCGAAAATGGATGTATCGCGGGCCTTCTCGAGGAGTTGTTGGTCGTCCAGCGCCAGCATGGTGTGACCTGTCAGGACGTCGTCGTCGGATATGCCCGCTTGGCGCGCGATGGCGCGCGCCGTGGCCGGGTGATCGCCGGTGATCATGACCACGCGAATCCCCGCCGTGCGGCAGGCCGCCACGGCGCCTCTCACGCCCGGCCGCAATGGATCTGCGAGGCCGACGAGACCAAGGAATGAGAAATCAAACTCCTGCTGGCTTTGCGGATGCGCATCGCGCGCGAACGTCGCTTTGGCTATGCCGAGAACACGCAATCCGTCGGCCGCAAGAGCCGTCGCGGCGTCCCTGACGATGTCTGCATGAATAGCGTCGAGGTGGCATAGATCGACGATTGCTTCCGGCGCCCCCTTGCTGGCGACGATGACAGAAGGCGCCTGTCGTTTCGTCGCGCGCCATATCTGCGACGTGGCAAGCAAATCGGGATGCAACGGGTAGGTTTTCGCAATAGCCCACCCTTTGTGCAGATGATCCGTTTCAACTCCGCATCTT
Organism: uncultured Methylovirgula sp.; assembly: GCF_947646745.1. NCBI lineage: Bacteria > Pseudomonadati > Pseudomonadota > Alphaproteobacteria > Hyphomicrobiales > Beijerinckiaceae > Methylovirgula > uncultured Methylovirgula sp. The sequence goes on from NZ_CANSHK010000002.1 coordinate 90,595, forward strand.
TGGCCAAGTTCTCTAAAGGCTCGCTCCATCGGGTCAAACGGATCCGGTTGGCTAGCGAGGATCGCGTATTCAATCAGAGCACGGAACTGTTCCGGTAATTGCGTGGACTCCTCGCTAACAGCGAGCTCCACATCGTCGACAATTATTTTCGCTACCGACATTTTGTTGAGCGTGAGCGTACCCGTCTTATCGCTGCAGAGCACGGTCGCCGCGCCAAGCGCTTCAATTGCCGACGAGCGGCGGACAATCACGTGGTATTTAGACATCCGCCAAGCGCCGAGCACCAGAAATACCGCAAGGACGACCGGAAACTCTTCCGGCAATGTCGCCATTGCCAATGTGATGCCGGCAAGTATGGCATTCATCCAAGATCCTTGAAGCATGCCATATGCAAGTGCGAGAATTGTGGAGGCTGCAGCGCCCACGCCAGCAAATAGCCAAACCAGCCGTCTGGTTTGTACTTGCAGGGGTGTTGGCGCGGCCTCAACCGTGTGTAGAGAGCTTCCGATTTTTCCTATGGCGCTCCGCGACCCCGTCGCCGTCACACACGCGATGGCATCACCCGAGACGACGAGACTTCCAGCCCAAATATAAGGGCTGTCGTCGCCGCCCGGCCGTATTTCAGGACCGGAAGGGACGGCGTCGGGATTGATAACTTTGCATACGGGAACTGACTCGCCGGTTAGCAAGGACTCGTCGACCTTCATATTGTCGGCCTCAAGCACCAAGGCATCGGCCGGTACTCGGTCTCCCTCAGTCAGAACGACGATGTCCCCTTCCACCACCTCTCGCGCCAATATCCGCCGCCGACACTTATCGCGGATGACGATCGCATGAGGACTGGTCAAATCCCGCAGAGCCGCCAGAGCGCGCTCATTGCGGCTTTCTTGCACAACGACAAGAGCGATGTTGATAAGCGCGAAGCCAAGGAGGATCAATGCTTCCGTAACGCTGCCCAAGAAAAGATAAATGATGCTAGCGGCGAGGAGGAGTTGCAGCATCGGTTCTCGAAGAGCATCGGTGATGATGCGCATCAATCCGCGCGATTGGTCCTGAGGCAATTCATTGGGGCCGTCGCGGCGTAATCGCTCGGCGGCGACATTGGACGCAATACCGCTTGGTTTCGCAGCAGCCAGCGACGCTTCCGCCTCGAGGGACATTTTCCTAAGCGTCCTTCGGATGTTCAACAGTCGGCAAAGCCGCGGAAAACGGCAAGTCCGGGGTATCCCCCAGCATCCCTTCCATGTAGATAACTTCGACGACAACAAGAAGAAGAAGCGTCAGAGGCGCGGCAAGAAACACGGCGGAGACGCCGAAAAGCATACTACAGGCCACCGTCGAGAGCAGTGACAGGACCGGTGGCAGGGAGGTCGCCTCCGCCTGCACCAACGGCGTTATGAAATTACCCTCAACGAAATGAACTGCGGCATACATCCCGATAACCTCAAGAGCTTGCCACGGACCCTGCGTGAGCGCGACCAGCGTTGCGGGGACGGCGGCCAATATGGCGCCGATGTAAGGGATGAATGTCAGGATGCCGCCGGTCAAACCGAGGACGAAAGCTGCTTCTATGCCTAATGCCCAAAGGCCGAGTCCCGACAAGGTGCCAATGACAGTCATGACCACGAGCTGAGCCAAGAGCCACTTTCGTAAAACTTTTCCTGCGCGATCAAATAGCGTGTCAATTCGTGGCCGATGCGCCGGTGGCACAAGCCGCAGGCAAAGTGCGCGGTAGAGTCCTGGCTGGGCGGCGAGATAAATTGCGGCGAGAAAAATGAGCACGCCATAACCGACGCCGCGTGCGAGCGACCTTGCAATGGCAGCTGTCTCCTGCGCGGCCCACCCTGCCAGTTGCGAAGGACCGACCCCTTTAGCCTGCTCCAAGGCGTAGGCCCCATAGGGGAGCGCCTGTATTTTCGTGGTGACGATTCGAAAGCCCTCGGGTACTCCCCGGATGAGCTCGTCGGTCTGAGCCACAATCAAAGATCCAAATAGCAAAACGACAGCTGCGAGAGTGGTCGCGAACAACATGACCGCGATGGCAAGGCCCGCCGGTTCCGCGATTTTGATCCACCTCGTCAGAACAGTTGATATCTCGCGCAGGCCGATCGCAATGAGAACGGCGCCAAAAACCAGGATCGCAATATTGATGAGCCGCCAAGCTGCGAGCGTCAGCGCACCGAGCAGGATGACAAGCAAAACCCGCGCTGCAAAGCTCTCAATGCCTTTAGGCCCCGGTTGCGGGAGCGCGTCGGTCATCGGCAACTCCGGATGGCACCCACGATGAAAATAGGAACGTCTCGAATGCGAGCATTGACCTGCCTCAATTGGGCGCGTGAGCGAATGGCCGGCTGGCCTGTGGCCAATGAGAGCGTCGGTTTCAGGGCGGAATTCAAGCATTGCGGTCGGGCAATGGGGCGCCGGAGGACGCCTCTCGTTCACTCTCGCCGAGACAAGGTTCGCTCAAGCTTGGAGGGAGAGATGTTTTCCTGGGCGACGAATCTTGGGAGTATGAGATGCTGGTTTCAGGAGCCTTAGGTGGCGTCAATATGCAGGCCATGACCGGGGCAAGCGCACGTCAGCCCCTATCGCAAAGATATAATGCGATCTTCAGTCAGCTCACCACACCTGGTTCAGGCACTGTCACGCGCGCCCAATTCACGCAAGCATTTTCGAGCCTGAATGCGCCGGCGAGCTTTCAGTCGATGGGGTCCAATTCGATTTTCTCCGCATTGGATCCGAATAATACCGGTGCCGTCTCTCGGCAGAGCTTTATCCAGGGCATGCTGCAATTATCAGCGAGCCTAAAAGGTTAAGCGTCGTCGCGATTGGCCGCGGCGGTCGGAATTGCACTTCCACCCAAACGCCCTGCCCGATCGATATAGACATGCGGACCCGCGTGACGCGACAGCCAATCGATCCCGTCCTTGCCATTTAGCATGGCGACGGTCGAGAGCGCTCCGGCTTCGGCGCAGGTCTCCGCGACGACCGTGACGGACGCGAGGCCCTCGACGGGCCAACCGGTCATCGGGTTGAGGATGTGCCCGTAACGCCGGCCGTTAAAATTCCAGAAGCGCCGATAATCGCCGCTCGTCGCGATGCCGCAGTCCCCAGCGACAAAAAGGGTAGCGGCAGCGCGCGAAGGATCTGCTGGTTCGGCAATCCCAACCCGCCACGGCGATCCATCCGGATTGGCGCCGAAGATCGAGAGGTCGCCGCCAAGATCGATAATTCCGCGAACGCTGCCTCGCGAGCGACAGAGCGCGGCAGCTTGGTCGGCAGCATACTCCTTCACAAGGCCTCCGAAGTCGACTTCCATTTCTCTTTGCGAAAATGCAAGTGTGGGTCGTTTCCATTCGAGCTTATCCAACCCGATTCGCTCCAAAAGACGAGCAACGGCCGACGCCTCGGGCGGAGCAAGCGTCGCCTCGTTCCAGACTCTCCTCAGCAAGCCCGAGGTAATATCGAACAAGCGATCTGATCGTCGATAAAGCCGGAAAGCACGATCGAGGAGCTCAGCCGTCTCGTCGTCAACATCGATGGATGCGCCGCGTCGCGCCGCTTCGTTGATCGCACTTGTTATGCTGCCTGGACGATAGCGAGAATAAGCGCGTTCCAGCCGACCAATTTCTGCAACGGCCGCATCAATAGCCTCCTGTGCCTCGGCACCGGCCAGTGAGATGGCGCAGGGGCACCCCATGGCAAAGAAGCTTTTCGTTAGCAATGCATTCTGAATCACCGATCACTCATCTTGGTCATTTCCAGACGCTAGGCATCTTTACGATACAATGACGGTTCAATAGCCAATCCGACGGAATTGGCCCATGATCATATCCCTCGCAAAGGTTTGCGATCTTATGTTAAGCACGATATATCAGCGACTTAGAGAATTTTCTTCGATTGTATTTTTTCTCACGCCGGAGCCTGAACGGACCGGGTCTGCGCTATCCGGCGATCGCTGTCTCGTTTTGGCGCGTCAATATCGCCCTCTCGGCGGCAAGGTGAACGCAGTCGCGACGCGCGATCGAGGCCGTCAAGGCATCGGCGGAGCGCGATGGAGATCGGGGGCGACGGGCCCGAGAGCTGCGAAAGTCGACCAATCCTTCGGAGGGGGCGCCTGTCGGATGTCGCGTTTTGTTTCGGCACCGATCATGCAGCCGCGTAGCGTATGATCCAAATTGGGGCTATCCAAATTTTAAGAGCCGTTGCGGCGCTGATGGTCGTCTTCAGCCACGCGCAAAACGACACATGGGTCGCGGCGCTGAAGAACGGCACGCATTTCACGCGGCTGACGCTTGTCCCGTGGGATTCGGGCGTTGATCTGTTTTTTGTGATCTCCGGCTTCATCATGGTTTATTCTTCGCAAAACCTGTTTGCGACGCCGGGCGCCAGCTCCGCGTTCATCAGCCGACGCCTCATACGCATTGTCCCGCTTTATTGGCTCATAACCGCAATAGCGCTTATCTTTTCCGCCTACGCCGCTTGGCTCGGAAAGCACGCATTTCCCGATATTTCCGAAATCCTCGCCTCCTTTGGCTTCTTCCCTTTCGCCAGACCCGAAGACGGCCAACCGCGTCCGCTCGCGGCTCAAGGTTGGACTCTCAATTACGAGATGTTTTTCTATATCCTCTTTGCCTTAGCCGTGCGCTTTCGGAGTCCCGTCGCCGTCGCCGCGACGAGCCTCGTGTTGGTCTCGGCGGTTGTTGCGGGTGCGCTCGCCAAGCCATCGGCGACGGCACTCGCCTATTGGAGCGATCCAATCGTCCTTGAGTTTCTGTTGGGAATGTCGATCGCGCTGCTTTGGCAGAGAGGCTTCCGTCTTAGCGGCAGATATACGCTGCTTTTTCTTTTGGGCGGTATCGGCCTACTAACTCTCGACATCGATCAGATGACAAGAGTCAGTGCGCTCGGGGTCGACAACAATGGCTTTGGTCGCCTTTTTGGCGCGGGTTTTCCAATGGCGGCTATTTTCGCGGCGGTTGTGTTGGGGGCATCATCGACCTCAACCGGCGGTCGCGCCGCCGCTTTCGTCGCGCTCATCGGCGATGCGTCTTATGCGCTCTACCTTTTTCATCCGCTCGCCATCATTTTCCTGCGCAAATGCTGTCTCGCGCTCGGCTTGGCAAATTTGATCGGCTTTTGGCCACTCGTCGCAGGCGAGATTCTCGTCGCGCTCGGCCTTAGTGTCGCGATTCATGCGCTGATCGAAAAACCGGTAACAGCGGCGCTGCGCCGATGGTGGCAGCCCGACGCGGGGCGCACAATGCAACAAAGGAGTCCCGCAGAGTCGCAAGAGATTTTGGTGTCAAATGCCCCAGATTAGGTCGATTCAAATATTGCGTGCGACGGCTGCGCTATCCGTAGCCTTTGGGCATCTTCAGTCCGAATCTCTCAGCATGCCGGCGGCGGCCGCCTCGCATTTTAGACCGATACTTCTCGATCTGACAGGCGCCGGCGTCGATCTGTTCTTCATCATATCAGGCTTCGTCATGGTCTATGCGTCGCACGATCTTTTTGAAAGCGCGGCAGGCGGGCGCATCTTCTTGCGGCGTCGGATCGCGCGGATCGTGCCGCTCTATTGGCTGACGACGACGATCTTTCTCGCGACGATGCTGCTGCTGCCGCATGCGATCTCGAGCGCGCGCCCTACGAGCTTCGAGATCGTCAAATCCTATTTCTTCATTCCCTATGCTCACGCAGGCACCGACGACATCCGACCGATCTACAAGCTTGGCTGGACGCTCAATTACGAGATGTTCTTCTACTTCGTCTTCGCCGCCCTGCTCTTTCTGCCAATGCGTTGGGCACTCTCGAGCATAGCCGCCTTGTTTCTTGCGCTCGTCGCAATGGGCGTCATCCTCTCGCCCGCAGCCGGGCCCGTCGCCTTCTGGACCCATCCGATCATTCTTGAATTTGTCATGGGTGCTCTTCTTGCCGCGGTTTTTCTCAGGGGCCAGCGGCTTTCGCCTTGGTTGGCTTTTCTGTTGCTCCTCTGCGGCGTCAGCGGCTTTGCCGCGACGACGATCTGCGGGGGCGACGCCCATGGCGCGTGGCGGCCGCTGCTTTGGGGTGTGCCTGCCTTGCTCATTGTCGCCGCGGCGGTGTTGCGCGACGGCACCCATGGAGCGACGCCGTGGCCTCTTGGCTTTCTCATTCTGTTAGGCGATGCCTCTTATGCGCTTTACCTTTTGCATCCGCTCGTCATTCGTGCCCTGCGCCTTATTTGGGATCGGCTCGGCCTCAGTCTCTTCGTTTCGCCATGGGTTTTCGTCGGCTCGGCGCTGCTCCTCATTATGCCGACCGCAATCCTGCTGCATCTTTTCTTTGAACGGCCGATGACGCGGCATATTCAGAAGCTTTTGACGATGCCGCGGCCTTCCGCATCGACAGCGGCGCAAGCTTAGAATCGTTGCGGGGCGGTATTGCAGGCGTCTTCCGGGGCCTTGAGGCGCTGTAACCGGGGCGGCTCAGGTCAGTCCTGATGAAAGCTGAGACCTCGTGCTGCGGCGTTCGGAAAATCCGCTCCGCTGAGCGGCACTCGGCATAGAGTCTAGAAAAGCCCTCCCCGGCGTCGGCCTTCGGAGCGCGGCTGGCCAGGGCGGCTCCTAGGGAGGGCCCGATAACGATTGCCGAATTCGGTCTGGGCGCCAAGGTCACGTTCACGTTGATCTGTGGATTCGCCGCATTGCACATGAGGCACGAACGGTTCTCTCGCGCGGCAACAATTGAAGCTGCGCTCTCAGTCGCCACGACTGTCCGAGACGAGAAGCGCCACAGGCAAGCGATCCAGAAGCTGCTCACCCGAAACAGTCCTGCCTGAGATTGCCACCGGCAGGCCCGTGAACACATTTTCGAGCCGACCCGTGAGGAAGGACCGCGGCAGGCCTAATTCCAGCCCCGCGAGCTCCGCCGCGGCAAAACCGATTCGGTCTCGGTCGAGCAAGCTGCGCGAGAACCGCGCCCCGACAATAAGCGCAGCAGCATCGTTGAATTGACGGGCAAAAGCGAAAACGCCCTGCCCGTTCGGGCCGCCGATATCGATTTCGGCATAATCGCCTTTTTCGAAGAGATCCGGCAGCCGCCGGCGTGCGGCGAGACTCCGGGCGATGAGGGATTGCTTGATTCGACCGTCGCGCCAGGTTTGCGCGAGATCCGCCGGTGCGTTCGCTTGCGCCAAAGCGGCCACACGCGCCGCGTAATCGACCGGGCGCCGGTTATCGGGGTCGACCAGGCTGAAATCCCAGAATTCCGTTCCCTGATAAAGATCGGGAACGCCGGGGCACGTCAGCTTCAGGAGCGTCTGAACGAGACCCTTGGCTGCTCCAGCAGCGCTGATGCGGTCGACGAATGCCGCGATCTTCTCGCGCCAGGCGTCCTGGAAGATCGCAAGAAGAAAATCTCGGGCGGCCGTTTCGTAAGCTTCGTTGGGAACGGACCAGTCGGTCCGCAGCTTGGCTTCCCGCAAGGCCTTCCGCTGCCATATCGCCAAACGCGCGCAATAATCCGCGCAGCCGCGCCGGTCGCTCCATACGAGGTCCAGCGGCCATGCCCCGACGACGGCCTGGAACAAGATGGCGGCATCGCCGGCCGAAGGCGTAGCCCTGCCCTCGAGCTGCGTAAACAACGGTGCTGCGTCGCGAAGCCATGTTCGCAGCGTGTGCTGCCAAATCTCTGGAACCTCGCTCAGGACGGCCAAACGTGCACGCGAATCCTCGCCACGTTTATGATCGTGCGTTGCGGTCGCCAACATACCGTGCGGAAAAAAGGCCAGACGGTCTTTCATCTGCCGATGAAATGCATCCTTGTCGCTTGCGAATCGCATCGCGTCGAATCCGACATCGAGCCGGGACAGTAGCGCACCATGCCGATAAAATGCGGTATCTTCGACCGCCTTCGCCGCCAAAGGTGCGCTCAACTGTTGGAATTTGCGGATTGCGTCCGCACGACGTTGCGGATCGCCGGGCATTTCTGCGCCGCCAAGCCAGGCCGCGACCCAGAGCAAAACCTCCTTGTCCGCCGGCAAACAGCTTCGCAACGACGCGGTGACGGCATGGCTCAGATGATGATCATCGGCCGGTGACGCCGCGCCGACGCGCGCATAGGTGCGATAGACGCGCAGATGCGCCAGAATTTCGATCATGACCCGACGGATTGCCGGACCCGTGACGTCGCGGGAACCCAATTCGCCGGCCGCGCCTTGCGAGAGCGCACCGATCAAGCCATCGAACTGCGCCGAAAAGCTGCGCATCAGGATGTCGCGCCGCGCCACGTCTTCTTCATGGGAAAAATCCGCCGGGCGCCCACTGATGGCTTGCCAAAAATCCGCCAGCGAGCGGCCGCCGCTGCTTGCGTGCAGGAAACGCGACACTTCGTCCATGAAGTCATAGCCCGTCGTGCCATCGCATGCCCAATCGCGCGGCAAGCCTTCATCGGCACCGAGAATTTTTTCGACGACGATATAGGCCCGCGCCGGACAATGCTGCGGACGCCGCGGCGCAAGCGCCTCAAATCCCGCACGGAGCTTGCGGCAATAAGCCCCGGGATCCGACAGACCATCGACGTGATCGATCCGCACGCCGTCGATCAGACCGCGCGCATAAAGTTCAAAGATTTTCCCGTGCGTCGCGGCAAAGACATCGTCGTCGTCCTGCCGGAGCGCGGCGAGCTCATTGATGTCAAAAAATCGTCGCCAATTGATCGCGTCATTCGCCGTTTTCCACCAGGCAAGGCGGTAGTGTTGCTTCTCCAGCAATTCGTGAAGATGGTGGACGCCCTTTTCGCTCGTGGGATCAAACGCTGCCAGCGAGCGTCTCTCGATGTCGTCAAAATCGTCTTGTCTGATTGGAAACCGATGCTGGTAATATTCTACCTCAAATCCTCCGCGCGCGGCGTCGAGCGTCAACGCGACATCGCCCCTACGGATTGTCTCGCTATAAGGGCCACCGAGGAACGGCGCGAGTATTTTTCCGTCCATGACGTTCCAATCGATGTCGAAATATTTCGCATACCGGCTTTCCCGGCCATTCTGAAGCAGATCGAGCCACCAGGCGTTGTCGTCGCCTCCGACGGCCATGTGATTGGGAACGATGTCGACGATGATCCCAAGCGATCGGGCCCGTAGCGCATGCACGAGATCGCAAAAGCCTTGTTCGCCGCCCAATTCTGGATTGATCTGCGTCGGGTCGACCACGTCATAGCCGTGAGCCGACCCAGCGCGGGCCTTGAGAATGGGCGACGCGTAAACATGGCTTATATTGAGCGCGTCAAGATAAGGCAGGATCGCGATGGCGTCGCTGAACGTGAAATCCTGGTGAAATTGCAAACGCATCGTCGCGCGCGGGATTGTCACGCGTCAGTCCTTCCCGTCAACATCGCTGCGCGGGCCGCCGCACGCTGATTTGCAAAGACTTCATCTGCCGAAATGGGATAACGGCGTCGCCAATTTGGCTGCGTATCAGTCGTGCCGGGTACATTGGGCTGATCCTCAAGCCCCAATAGATCTTCAAGCGGCAGCAAAACGAGCGGTGCCGGCGATTTCCCTACAAAGCCGATCGCCGTGTCGACGGTGGCGGCGCTTTCGTCGGACGTTGCGGGGACCTCTGCCGCGACCTGCGCGTCGGAGAAGGCGCGCTCCAGATCGGCGCGGTCCGCCGCCCGTGCGGCTTTCTCTGCTGCGTTAGCCGCAACGTCGTCCTCACCCGTGCCATGCGCAATATCGACGCCGCGCCACCAACCGGCGATCGTCGGAAGATCATGTGTCGTCGTCATCGCGACGCCATCGCGCCGCCACAGCCGCGGATCGATGAAGCCGCTCTCGTCGCGGGAGAACCACAGAACGTCCATACCGGCGATGGCACTGTCTGAAAGCGTCGTGCGCAGCCCATCGGGTACTGTGCCAAGATCCTCACCGATGACGACGGCGCGGTGACGCTGCGATTCAAGCCGAACGAGCCGCAACAGATCGTCGAACGGATAGGCCAGATAAGCGCCCGCACGCGCCGGGACGTCTTTAGGCACGACCCAGAGCCGCTTCAATCCGAGCACATGATCGATGCGGATGCCGCCGGCGTGCCGCATCGACGCGCGCAAAGTCTCGATGAAGGGAGCAAAATGCCGCTCGACGAGGCCGCGCGGCGAGAAGGTCGTCAGACCCCACCCCTGCCCTTGCGCATTGAAAAGGTCGGGCGGCGCGCCGATCGTCATGCGGTCGAGCACGCTGCGTCGATCGGCCCATGTATAGCTGCCGCCCGGTTCCATGCCGACGGCAAGATCGGAAATCAATCCGAGGCGCATCCCAGCAGCGCGCGCTTGATGCTGCGCGTTGGCAAATGCGGCATCGGCGATCCATTGCAAGAAAATATGAAAGGTCACGTCGCGCTGATGAGTGACTGCGAAACGCGAAACGGCCGGCCGATCGGGCGCAGAATAGGCCTCGGGCCACGTTTGCCAACCGCAATTGTGCGGATCGCGACCGACCATTTCAGCGTGAATGGCCTCGAAGAGCGCATGATTTTCGAGCGCTTGACCACCCATTTGCCGAAACGTCATAAATTGGTGGACGAGCGCGTCCTCGCCATTGCTGAGTCGAGTCCAAAAGTCATCGAAAAGCGCGCGCAAACGCGCGATTTTGCGCGCGGCGGCACGCGGCCAATCGACTAAGGCATCGTTCGCGTAATCGGGCGCATACGCCGATTTCGGTTGGGCAAGCGGAAATTCGCCGAAAAGAAAATCGGAATCGGCAAGCAAGGGATTGAGAAACAGCCTATTCGACGGCGCATAGGGACTGAATTTGTCCGGGCGCGCGCTGAACAAAGCATGGATTGGACTGATCGCAACCGCGTCGGCGCCCCGCGCCGCTGCGTCGCGCGCGAGCATCGCCAGTGCTCGCGTGTCTCCGCAGCCGTCGTCGCCGTCGCGCCGAAGCCCATAAAGTTGAACAGCGAGCCCCCAAAGCTTCGCATCTCCCGCGACGTCGCTCAGCGAAAAACAGCGCTTCGGTGCGACCGCCAGCGTGATCGTGCGGTCCTTGAGATGCAGCGTGTGGTAGCCTGGCTGTCCGATCGGGGGCAGCCTCGCAGAGCGATTTTGACCGCGCGCGAGCGCTACATCTTGTTGCGCGCCGTCCTCGAGCATCAACCGGGCTTGAGTATCGATGACGCCAGGCAAAAGGATCGATCTATCGGTATCCGCGGTGACGAACTGCGGGCTGCACGTCGATTCGACCGCGTCGAGTTCGGCTAGACTGCGCGCCGAATCGCTTTCGCTCTCGCATGGAAAGCCGAGAGCGGCGAGAACCAATCTCACCGTCTCGTCGGAGACACGCTGCGGCCGGTCTGCGGCGTCCGTCCAATCGACGAGGAGGCCGGCATGCCGCGCAAGCCGATAGAGAGTATTGTCGCTCACGATGCACGGCTCAGAAAAGCGACCGTCGCATGGCCGAGCAACGTCCGATTGTCCAAAGCGGCGGCCGCGCCCGGCTTGCTTTCAAAGATCATGGTGTCGGTCGGCGGGACGGCACATGCGGCGTCGGCGCCGAGATTCGAAAGGAGTGTCAACTCGCTGCCGTCGTTCAGACGCCATTGGACGCGGACGGCAGCCTCAGAGAGCACGGTCGCACCGACAGTGCGGGCTCCTTTAAGCCGTGGAACAATCAAGGATCGCCGTAACGACAACAGCCGGCGATAATAATCGAAACGCTCCCGGCCGTGCGTTTCGTCGCGCAGGGGCTTCGATCGGCTAAATGTTGAGGGTGCATTCGGATCCGGAATCGCATCGCGCAATGCGGGGTCGGTGAACGCCTTGAAGCGCGCAAACTCATGCCGTCGCCCGTCGCGCACGATCTCTGCGAGTTCGCCATCGTAATCGCAAAAAAATAAAAACGGCGTCGTGCTTGCGTCTTCCTCGCCCATGAAAATCAGCGGAATTTCCGGCGCCAGAATCTGCAAGGCGATCGCGGCTTCCAGCGCGTCGGCTGAGCAGAGGCGCGTCAACCGCTCGCCAAAAGCACGGTTTCCGATCTGATCGTGATTTTGCAGAAAGAACACAAATGAGATCGGCGCGAGATCGCCGCTTGGCGTGCCGCGGCTCTTGCCGCCGTGATGAGCGGATGCGTCGCCCTGGTAGATGAATCCTTCGCTCAGCCCTTTGGCGAGTTTCGATGCGGGACGTTCGGCATAATCGCAATAATAGCCTTCCGTTTCGCCGGTCAAAAGAACATGGATGACATTGTGGATATCGTCATTCCATTGCGCGTCAAAACCGCCACGCAAATGGCTCGACACATTGCCCTCATGTTCGAGCACGAGATGGACATGCCGGCCGACTTCGACGCTGGCGCGCACGTCGGCGGCCATTTCATCCAGCCAATCCGGCTCGCTGATCGCGTGTACGGCATCAAGGCGTAGACCGTCGAAGCGATATTCCAAGAGCCAGTAAAGTGCGTTCTCCGTGAAGAAGCGGCGAACGTCGGGGCGGCGAAAATCGATCCCTGCCCCCCAGGGCGTGCGGTAATCCTCGCGAAACGTTGCCGGCGCATAGCGGCTGATGTAATTGCCGTCCGGGCCGAAGTGGTTATAGACGACGTCGAGGAAAATCATCAGGCCGTGCGCGTGCGCCGCGTCGATCAAAGCTTTCAGATCATCGACCGAGCCGTATGACGTATCGGGCGCGAATGGCAGCACGCCGTCGTAGCCCCAATTGCGGCCGCCGGAGAAATCATTGATCGGCATCAGCTCGATCGCCGTGACGCCGAGATCAGCGAGCCGAGGCAACGCGGCTTCAACGCCGCGAAATCCGCCATAGAGCCCGCAATGGATCTCGTAGATGATTGTCTCGTACCAGGGTCGCCCCTGCCATCTGGTTTCCCGCCACGCATAGGCTGCGGGATCGATGACTACGCTCCAATCATGAACGTCATGCGCCTGCGCACGCGATGCCGGATCCGGAACGCGGCTTCCATCGTCCAAAACATAAATGTAGCGTGCGCCGGTACCGCAGGCCAATTCGGCTTCAAACCAGCCGGCATCGTCACGACGCATCGCCGCGCGTCCTTGACCGTCGATTTCGACTTGGACCGCCTTCTGCGCCGGGGCAAATAGTCGAAAATGCGCGCGATCAGGGGCGACCAATGTCGCGCCGAAGGGCAGCCTGCATGCAAAGCGCGCCGTCATCCCAGGCTTTCATGAAAGCCGCGGAGCAGAACGGCGCTGTGTGGCATGACGGTGATTTTGTCCTCATTGAGATCATATGGCATGACAGTCGGGTCGTTCGAATCGATCAAAACGCACGATGGCACGTGTGGCGATGGCAACTGGAATTCGCGCGGTTCGCCGATCGGATTGAGCAAAAGCGTCAAAGCGACGACGCGGCCATCGGAATTCTTCTCGGCGCGCCGAAGCACAATCGAACTCTTGCCAGGATTGTTCCATAAATCCCCGGGGATCGACTCTCCGTGATAATTGAACCATGAAATATCCTTGACGCCTCGGGCTAGCTCCTGCTTGCCATGCAAAAAATGGCGCGAGCGTAAGACAGGATAGTCGCGCCGCAACGCTAAAAGCCGCGAGACAAAATCGATCATCAATTTCCCGTCTGGTGATTGTGCAAGGCTCCAATCGATCCAAGAGATTTCGTTGTCCTGGCAATAAGCATTATTGTTGCCCCGTTGCGTGCGGCCGATTTCGTCGCCCGCCAGAAGCATCGGCGTACCGTGGGAGAATATGAGAGTTGCCAGCATGGCACGGCGCAGGCGCGTGCGCGTCTGCGTAATATCCGGATCGTCGCTGGCTCCTTCGACACCCCAATTCGCCGAATAATTCTCTGTCATCCCGTCGCGATTATCTTCGCCGTTCGCTTCATTATGACGGTCGGCATAGCTGACGGTATCCATGAGCGTGAAGCCGTCGTGCGAAGCGGCATAGTTGATCGAGGCCCACGGACAGCGTGAGCGCCGATCGAAGATATCGCTTGAGCCGGAAAGGCGTGCCGCGAAATCCGGCCTCTGTCCGGGATCGCTGCGCCAAAATCTGCGCAAGCCGTCACGATAGCGGTCGTTCCATTCTGCAAAACCCGGCGGATGCTGGCCGAGCTGATAGCCGCCCGGACCAATGTCCCAGGGCTCGGAAATGAGTTTCACGCGTGCGAGGATGGGGTCTTGCCGCAAGGCATCGAAGAATCCGGCGCCCGGGTCAAACCCATAAGACTCTCGGCCAAGCGTCACGCCAAGATCGAACCGAAATCCATCGACATGAAAGGATGTCACCCAATAGCGGAGCGAATCCATCACCATTTGCAGGACGCGCGGATGCGAAAGGTTGAGCGTGTTCCCGGTTCCGGTGTCATTGACACATCGTCGCCTATCGCTTTCGACGAGACGGTAATAGCTCGCATTATCGAGGCCGCGAAAGGCGAGCGTCGGGCCTAATTCGCTTCCCTCCGCAGTGTGGTTGTAGACAACATCGAGAATGACCTCCAGACCCGCCGCGTGGAGGCGGCGGATTGCGACGCGCATCTCGTTTGACCGTCCCGTCGATAGATATTGCGGCTCAATCGCGAAGAAGCCGATGCTGTTATAGCCCCAATAATTGCGCAGCCCCTTTTGCAAGAGATGGCGATCTTGCGCGAAGGCATGAACCGGCATGAGTTCGATTGTCGTGACGCCAAGACGCCGCAGGTGATCGATGAGCGCTGGATCGCCAAGCGCGGCAAAGGTTCCGCGTTCCGGCGCGAGCAAATCCCCCCGCAATATCGTCAGGCCGCGTAGGTGTGCTTCGTAAATCACCGTCTCGGACCAGGGTATATTCGGCGGTTCGTCGTCGCCCCAATTGAATGTTTCGGTGGTGACGACGGCCTTGAAATTTCCCGCCGCGCTGTCGCGTCGGTCAAACGAGAGATCCGCGCGCGGCGAATTGACCCGATAACCGAACATCACGTCCGACCAACGCAATTCCCCGGCAAGTTGGCGAGCATAGGGATCGAGCAGAAGTTTATGCGGATTGAAGCGATGGCCGTTCTGTGGGTCATAGGGGCCATGCACGCGATAGCCATAAATCAACCCTGCCCGCGCGTTTGGCAAATAGCCATGCCAGACCTCATCGGTACATTCGGGCAATGTCAGGCATGCGATCTGCCGTCGTCCGGATGGATCGAAAAGGCACAGCTCGACTTCCTCGGCATGGGCGGAGAAGACCGCAAAATTCGTTCCGAGGCCGTCCCATGTCGCGCCAAGCGGATAAGGCGAGCCAGCCAATAATCGGGATGGAAAAAGTTCTGCCATCGATCAGCTCGCCGATTTGAACATGACGGCCGCAAGCGGAGGGAGAATGATATTCAGCGTCTGCGCCTCGCCGTGCAGGGGCTGCGGAATCGCACGGACTTCACCGGCATTTCCGACATTGGAGCCGCCATAGATCTCCGCATCGCTATTGAAGATCTCGCGCCATATGCCGCCGACCGGAACGCCGATACGATAGTTTGGCCGCGGCACTGGCGACATATTGCAAACGACGAGAATCGGCGCGGATCCAGGGCGACCGAGGCGTAGAAACGCGAAAACGGAATTGCCGCGATCGTCGCCGATGATCCATCGAAAGCCTTCGGGTTCGCAATCGCGTCGATGCAGCGCGTCCTCTGCCTTGTAAAGTCGATTGAGGTCGCGCACGAGGCGTTGAATTCCGGCGTTCGGCTGGTCGTTCAACCTGAACCATTCGACCTCGCCATCGTGCGACCATTCGTGCTCTTGCGCGAGTTCGCCGCCCATGAAGAGCAGTTTCTTGCCGGGATGCGCCCACATGAAACTCAAATAGACGCGCAGATTGGCAAACCGCTGCCAAGCGTCACCCGGCATTTTCGCGATCAGCGAGCGTTTCCCATGGACGACCTCGTCGTGCGACAGCGGCAGAATGAAGTTTTCCGAAAATGCGTAAAGCAGCCCGAAGGTGATGTCGTCGTGATGGTAGGATCTATGAATGGGATCGCGCGCCATGTAGCGCAGCGTGTCGTGCATCCAGCCCATGTTCCATTTATAGGCGAAGCCAAGCCCACCCTTTTCAACCGGCTTCGTCACGCCGGGCCACGCAGTCGATTCCTCTGCGATCATCATGGCGCCCGGGCAGCGCTCCGTGACGACGCTGTTGAGATGCCGCAAGAAATCAATCGCCTCGATATTTTCGCGGCCGCCGTAGACGTTCGGCACCCATTCTCCTGCTTCGCGGCTGTAATCGCGATAGAGCATGGACGCCACGGCATCGACGCGCAGGCCGTCGACATGAAATTTCTCGAGCCAGAAGAGCGCGCTCGCGATGAGAAAGCCCTGCACTTCCCGGCGGCCGAAGTTATAGATGAACGTGTTCCAATCGCGGTGGAAGCCTTCTCGCGGATCGAGATGCTCGTAAAGGGCCGTGCCGTCGAAGCGAGCCAACCCGTGCGGATCGGTCGGAAAATGCGCTGGCACCCAATCGAGGATCACCCCGAGTCCGGCGTTATGGGCGGCGTCGATGAAACGCGCGAAATCCTGCGGTGTCCCGTATCGGCTTGTCGGCGCGAAAAGGCCGAGGGTCTGATAGCCCCAGGAACCGCCGAAAGGATGCTCGGCAATGGGAAGGAGTTCGATGTGTGTGAATCCCATTTCGGCGACATAGGGAATGAGATGCGAGATGGCCGAGTCCCAATTGGCGAATGCGCCGGCATCGCTCTTGAGCCAGGAGCCGAGATGGACTTCGTAGATCGATAGCGGCGCGTCGACGGCTTGGCACGCCGCGCGGGCGGACATCCAGTCCGCATCTTTAAAGGCGTGCATTTCTGGTTCAGCGACGACGGAGGCCGTGGCCGGGGGCAATTCGGCGCGCCGCGCGACAGGGTCTGCTTTTTGAAAGCGTTCCCCACCCGGGCCCACGATATCGAACTTATAGCGTGTGCCGACCGGAGCGCGCGGAATAAAAAGTTCCCAGATGCCGGACGGGTAGCGGGCACGCATGGGATGGCGCTGCGGATCCCAGGTGTTGAAGTCACCGACGACTGCGACGCGGCGCGCGTTCGGCGCCCATACGGCAAAGCGTACGCCGGGAACGCCATCGACCACCATGAATTGGGCGCCGAAGACGTCAGCCAAGGCGAAATGACGTCCTTCATTGAAGAGATAGATATCGATTTCGCCGAGGAGAGGACCAAAAGCATAGGGATCTTCCGTTTCCTGCTCGGCATCGGGCCGAGAGATCCGCAGCTTGTAGGCAGTTCGCTTTTTGATAT
The DNA here is from genome assembly GCF_947646745.1 of uncultured Methylovirgula sp. Classification (NCBI taxonomy): domain Bacteria; kingdom Pseudomonadati; phylum Pseudomonadota; class Alphaproteobacteria; order Hyphomicrobiales; family Beijerinckiaceae; genus Methylovirgula; species uncultured Methylovirgula sp. The sequence goes on from NZ_CANSHK010000002.1 coordinate 107,839, forward strand.
GCGCCTCGAACAGACCGTCGACCGCGCCGCGCGCCATCGAAGCCAATAGGCGCCCGTCCGCCTGCGCTACGACATCGACGGCTTTGGCGCCAGGAAGGATCGCCCGGATCACATAGCCGTCCTCGGTCTCGTGCGGCCCGAGAAGTGCGAAGGGATCGACGGAGGCGCAGCCGATAAGCTTTTCCGCTTCGCGCCGTTCGAGCTGCCAGGACGGCGCGTGATCAACGCCGGTCATGCACGTCTCCGGGGGCGAGGATCCGGCGAGCCAGGCCGGCCAGGCCGGCGAGAGGAATAGGCAGCCATGACGGTCGATTTGCCGCTTCGTAGCGGATTTCGTATGCGGCCTTTTCGATCATGAACAAATCGAGCAGAGAATCGTTCAGGGCTTCGCCATTCAGAGCCGTGACGTCCCGATAACTTGAAAGAAATGCAGCCGCGGTCGCATCGCGAAAATGCGTGATGAAAGCCATTTGCGCGGCCGCCTGCCCTCCTGGTTCGCTCACGCCTTTGCCTTCAGCGGCAGTCGCCGCGGCGTAATCGAGAGATCGCAAAAGCCCTGCGACATCCCGCAAGGGACTTGCTTTCAGACGCCTTTGCTTCAGCGGCGTACGCGGCTGGCCTTCGAAATCGATGAAATAGACGTCGCCGCCGGAGACAAGAATTTGGCCGAGATGGAAATCCCCATGGATCCGGCACATCAGCGCCCCTGTTCCGCTGCGCGCCAACTGGTCCAAGCGGGCGACGAGGTCCGCCGTACGCTCGAGAAGGACCTGCGCATCCGCTTGATGCTCGGGGCGGTCCCATTTGCGATCGCGGACGATCGCGAGAGCCGCTTCGAGTTCCTTTCGAGCCGCCTCATGCCAGAGTGCCGATTCATTTTCGGTCGCGCGCATGGGTGCGAAATCGGCATTTTGCGTCGGGAGAGCCAGGACCGCATGCAGGTCGGCCAGCCGCCTACCAATCGTCTTCGCGAGCTTCTCGTGATCGGCGATATGATCGACGAGCACGGGCTTTTCGGTCGCAGACAAGCTATCGAGAGCTCGAGACAAGTCATCCCTCACCCACGACCATGCATCGCCTTGATTGGCGACAAAACGTTGTGCGATTGCCAGTGAAGACCGTGTTCCGTCGGAAGTGACGTGAACGACTTCGCCGAGCAGCGGCGGCGAATTGGCAAAGCCGCGTTCGGTGAGATAGCGACCCATTTCGACTTCCGGATGCTGACCGCTCGAGATTCTGCGGAACATCTTCAGCATGACCGAATCGCCGATGACGAGCGAGCTGTTGGATTGTTCGACCGTCAGCCATTCGATTTCTGCATCTGGCGGAAAGCGCAAAGCCTCCGCGCTGTCGGGCATCGGCTCAAATTGGATATAGGCCGACGGCAGAGGCAGCCGTGCGCCTTGCGCAAGCGCGGCAAGCGCGTTGCGGGCAAATTCCGCCACGGCGAATGCGTCGGTCAGAAATCCGACGCGACGATTTTCCCGAACCCGTGCCAATGCCAATTGCCCGGGGAGCGCGAGCGAGGTCTCGTCTTCCCATACGATCGCCAGCGGGAGCAGCCAACGCGATTGGCCTTTGCCGGTCTTCACCTCGATATCGCAGAAATAGATGTCACGCTTGGCACCGGGGACATGGGCGAGGTCGACCACGCGCGTTTCCCGAATCGCTTCGTCTTTTGCGGAGAACCAGCGCCGCTTGGCGAGATAGGGCGGCAGAACCTCATGCTCAAAGAGCCGTCTCTGGGATCCGGTCAACGCATTGACCAGTCCGTCATTGAGGACGAACGTTTGATAGTCTGGCATGGGTTCGGGCGCCGGGGTATGCCACGCTGGCCAATCGCCTTCCTTCGCCAAGAGGAACCAATAAAATCCGTAAGGCGGCAGAGTCAGGAGATAGGTGAGTTGGCCGATCGGCGGGAAGAGTGATCCGTTGTTGAGCTCGACGGGGACCCACTCGGCATATTCGGACAGATCGATTTCCACCGCTTGCGGGCTATGCGCGAGATTGGCAACGCAGAGAATGATCTCGTCATTGTATTCCCGAAGATAGGCCAATATTTTGCGGTTCTTCGGATAAAGGAAGCGCAGCGTGCCGCGGCCGAAGGCTCTGTGCTTGCGGCGGACGGCGAGCATCCGCCGCATCCAATTTAGCAACGAATGGGGGTCGCGTTTCTGCGCTTCGACATTGATGGTCGCATAGCCATAGAGCGGGTCCATGATCGTCGGCAGGACCAGCTTTTCGGGATCGGCTCTGGAGAAACCGGCGTTGCGGTCCGGTGACCATTGCATCGGGGTCCGCACCCCGTTGCGATCGCCAAGATGAATATTGTCGCCCATTCCGATCTCGTCGCCGTAATAGACAACCGGCGTTCCGGGCATCGAAAGAAGCAGGAAGTTCAGCAACTCTATGCGTCGTCGATCGCGCTCCAGCAAAGGAGTGAGACGACGGCGAATCCCGAGGTTGAGCCGCGCCCGCCGATCGGCGGCATAAGTCTCCCACAGGTAATCGCGCTCCATATCCGTCACCATTTCGAGCGTCAGCTCGTCGTGGTTGCGCAGGAAGATCGCCCATTGGCAGTTTTCGGGAATTGGCGGCGTCTGCCGCATAATATCGGTGATCGGGAAGCGGTCTTCGCGCCCGATCGCCATATACATGCGCGGCATCAACGGGAAATGGAACGCCATGTGGCATTCGTCGCCGGAGCCAAAATAATCTTTGGCATGCTCTGGCCACTGGTTGGCTTCGGCGAGGAGCATCTTGCCCGGGAATTTTGCGTCTAGCTCGGCCCGAATCCGCCGCAGGACGGCGTGGGTCTCCGGAAGATTTTCGCTGCTCGTGCCTTCGCGCTCGATCAGATAAGGAATCGCGTCGAGCCGAAACGCATCGACGCCCAGATCGAGCCAGTAGCGCATGATCGAAAGGACCTCGCGCAGGACGCGAGGGTTGTCATAGTTGAGATCCGGCTGATGGGCGTAAAATCGGTGCCAGTAAAACGCGCCGGCGACCGGATCCCACGTCCAATTCGATCGCTCGGTGTCGAGGAAAATGATGCGCGTTCCGAGATATTTTTGGTCGGTCTCCGACCAGACATAAAAATCGCGTGCGACAGAGCCAGGCTTCGCGCGCCGCGCCCGCTGAAACCACGGATGCTGTTCGGATGTATGATTGATGACGAGCTCGATGATGACCCGAAGGCCTCGCGCATGCGCCGCTTGGATGAAACGGCGCACGTCGCCGATCGTGCCGTAGTCCGGATGGACGCCGCGATAATCGCTAATGTCGTAGCCATCGTCGAGCAGTGGAGACGGAAAGAAGGGCAAAAGCCAGATCGCCGTCGCGCCAAGATCGGCGATATAATCCAGTTTCTCGATCAGGCCGGCGAAGTCGCCGATCCCGTCGTTATTGGAGTCGAAAAAGGATTTGACATGCACTTGATAGATGACGGCGTCCTTATACCAGAGCGCGTCATCGGGCTGTGCGGCATCGGCCGGCTTGCTGAAATGAGATCGGCGCACGTCGACGTTCATGCGGCACCTTCATTGACGGGTCTGAACCGCCAAATGGCGTAAGGCAAGACAGATGGGTCGAGCCTCACGCGTTGCAGTTTCCCCGTCCAGATGAACGTGACGCCCTCGTGAATGAGATCGTCCACATGAAGCGATTCGTGGTCCGGCAAGTTCCACTCCCAGAGGGGAATTTCAAAATCTGCTTCCTGTATATGATGCGGATCGAGATTGACCACGATGAAGATCAATTCGCCGCTGTCTCGAACGGGTCTGGCATAGGCAATGATCTGGTCGTTAAAGGCGTTGTAGAATTTTACGCCGCGATGAGTGTGTAAGTCGCCATTCGCGGCGCGAATTCTGTTGAGGGCCGCGATCTCGGCTTTGATGTTCCCGGGTGCATTGAGATCGCGTGTCTTGATCTCGTATTTCTCCGAATCAAGATATTCCTCGCGCCCCGGCAGGGCTGCGGCCTCGCAAAGCTCGAAGCCCGAATAGACGCCCCACAGACCGGAGAGCGTTGCGGCGAGGACCGCGCGAATGAGGAACCCGGCGCGGCCCGACTGCTGCAGAAAATAAGGATTGATATCCGGCGTATTGACGAAGAAGTGCGGGCGGAAAAAATAAACCGCCGGCGGCGACGTGAGTTCCGTCACATAGTCGGTGATCTCCCGTTTCGTGTTGCGCCAGGTGAAATAGCTGTAGGATTGGGAAAAGCCGATCTTTGCAAGCCGGTACATCATCTTCGGCCGCGTAAAGGCCTCTGATAGAAAGATGACATCGGGATGCCGCGCGCGGATGTCGGCGATGAGCCATTGCCAGAACGGCAGCGGCTTGGTGTGTGGATTATCGACACGGAAAATCCTGACGCCGTGCTCGATCCAGAACGCAACGATGTCGCGCAGCGCGGTCCAAAGTGCGGCGGCGCCGTCTTCGGCGTAGAATTCGACGTTGACGATATCTTCGTATTTTTTTGGCGGATTTTCAGCGAAGCGCAGAGAGCCGTCGGCACGCCAGCGAAACCATTCGGGATGATCTCTCAGCCAAGGGTGATCCGGCGAACACTGGACGGCGAAATCAAGGGCGATTTCGAGGCCCTGCGCGGTAGCGGCGGCGATAAGCCGTGCAAAATCCTCGAACGACCCAAGCTCGGGATGCAGCGCGTCATGGCCGCCCTCCTCCGCTCCAATTGCGTACGGGCTTCCGGGGTCCTCGGCCGCGCTTGTCAGGCGGTTGTTCTTGCCCTTGCGATTGGTCCGGCCAATCGGGTGAATTGGCGGCAGATAAAGGACATCGAACCCCATTGCCCGGATATCGGGCAGCCGTGCGATGACGTCGTCGAATGTGCCATGCCGGCCTGGAAAGGAAGAAGCAGATCGCGGGAATAGTTCGTACCATGCGGCAAAGGCCGCTTTTTCCCGTTCCACATCGATGCGGAAAGGCTGCGAGCGCGACAAAAAGCGCCGCGGCTGCGCCCGCTCTATCAGAGATCGAACGCTATCGTCTGCGAGTAGCTCGAGCGCCGCCGCTGCCGAGGCTGTCGCAAGACGTTCATTTAAGGCGAGCAGCTTCGATTTTATGCCGGGCTCGGCGGCAACCGATGCAGATTTGAGCAGCGCCGTTGCTTCAGCCAAATCGAGCGCGATGTCGCGGCCAGCGTCGTGCTTGATCGTGATATCGCGAAAAATGCTTGCGAATTCGTCGATCCACGCTTCGATGACGTATTGATGCACGCCGAGTCGTCTTGGACGAAAAGTGCCGTGCCAACGATCGTTCTGGGCGAAACGAAGCGGAGCGCTATGCCACGCCTCGTCTGCAAAATGCCGCCAGCGTAGCTGCGCGCCGATGGCTGGATGCCCGTCAGAAAAGATATCAGCAGAGACGGCGACCGGCTCGTCGATCGCATAACGTGCAGAAAAAAGTCCTCCATCCACCGAAGGTTCGATCGACTCAATCGCGATCCGCGGCGCGGCCATTGCCGCCTCCAAGCTTTCATGCGTCTTGCCAAAGCTCTGGGCGGGAACCGGAAGCGATACTGTGCGCTCGACCTTCACGACCCGCACCTCTCCTTGTTCAACTCGTGCCAGGGGATCTCCCTCGCCACTAATACGTAAAAGATTGACAGCCGCGCCCGAGATCGCGGCGAAAGCACCGCTTGCAACTTCAGTTTTCGCGCCAGACACGTTCTTGCTGATAAGCGTAATCAGCGCCTCTCTTGTCTCAGACTTAACGGGCAAATAGTCACGGACGAGCGCCGTGCTGGCGTCACCTGCACGGCTCAACGCGCGCATCTCGCTTCGCGTTCCAAAGCTCTGGATAAGATTGAATTGCTCAATCGTTGTGCGAAGTTCTGGTTCGTTATCGTGGACAGGGTCGAACGGGACCAGAAGACAATCACCGATTGCCGCTGCAATGCTCAACCGCGGCGCGCCGGGCGCCGGGTGCGCCGGGCGGCTCGGTGGCAAAGCGTGCGGCGAGGCAACGACGCATCCCACCCGACGCAGAAGATTAAACTCGTCCGAAAGCCAGCTCGCGGAACGATCCCACCACGGCAGCGAGCTAAAGCCGCTGTCGAAGCCGCTGCCGCATAACCGATCGATTGCCTGCCACGACAGGCCCGGCGTGTAAGCGAAGGAAATCATCCCAGGAAACGCTCGCCTTAACATGGAATTGAGAAGACGCCACGTCTGCGGTGCCATGCAGCCGGGATTGAGAAACCGAAATCCACTGACGCCAACGCTCAGCAATGCGCCGAGCGAGCCGGCCCATAAGGCGAGAAGCCGCTTAAGATGGTCGGATTCCTTGAAACGAGGCACGGCTGCGCCTGTGCCCGCCTGCAACGATTTCGGGTCAAGACATTCTGCGTTCGCTTCGTCGAAAAGGTCGGAATATTCCGCGACGAGCGGACCCCTGGCATCGGCCCGGTCAATGACGATGTCGAGGAGAATGCCGAGACCGTGCGCGGTGCAGGCTTGGCAAAGCATTTCCACGACATCAACGGTCTTTACGCTTCGCGCTCTTCCCGCGAGAGCCGCGAGAAGCGGATGCGCAATATCGATGCTTCCGACAAGAAAGGGATCCTTTTTTGGACCAGGCAAAAACGGCGGCGGGATCGCAAGATAATTGAATCCAATCTTCCCGCACCGGCGACATAGGTCATCCCACGCGCAACATATGGGGCTTTCGTAAAGCTGGAGATAAGCGACGCTTTTTCCCAGAAGGCCGCAGTTTTCGTTCTGCACCGCGGGTTGCCCTCTGCCTCATCGTTTTACCGACTATACCGATGCAAAACGCTCTGAAAACGGCGCGGTTCCGGGCACCACGGCGCTTGCGCCGAGGCGTATACGAACGATCGTCCGGACACCGAACGCAGCAGCCTAAGGCGGCGAAGCGATGCCCGGCAAGATTTCGTATGATTATGCCGCCAGCGAGCGGCGCAGCAATGCCAGCAGAGCTTGCTTGAAATTCGCACGCGATGCGACCGGTCCCGCCGCGGTCGAGAAGAGACGGATAAGAAGTTGACGTCGCTGTTCCTCTGACGCCGAAAAGCCGATGATTGTCTTTTGACCTTCTTGTTCTACCACGCGCGCTGGGAGAAGGCCGACATCGGCAACATAAAGGTAAAGGCTATCGCCAAGTTTGAGTTGGGCGGGCGTTTCCAACGCCGCGGTCTCTGTCGATAATTCGATCATGCGGCAGCGGCCGCGAATATCGGTCCCGTAGGCAATGGCGACGATTTCGTCGATGAAGAACCGCTCTGTCGATCGCGGACGTTCAAAGCATACGAGAAACGCCGCGAACGAGAGGACCATGGAGACCCCCGCCCAGATCAGATTGAAAAAGTCGCTGGGCGGAAACTCGGAAGGGGCATAGGGTGAAATAACCGACCACATGATACAACTGGCGGACAGCAGCGCGACGAATCCGAATGTCATCGCCATCTTGACGCGAACGCGCGAGATTGTGCGATCGCCTCCCTTATCGGTGACCTTGAAGGGCCTCCCGAACGGGCGGACCACCGCCGAAAGCAAAGTATACGAAATCGCCGGCGCCGGCAGCGTGTGCGTAACTTCCATGAAGAGCGGAAGCGTGCGCACGCCGGATATCCAGCCGCTATAGATCCAAAGGGCGAAGAGAGCCGGCAGGCCATAACGAAGAAAGGTCAGATAATCGGCATAGAAGGCGGGCATGCCGAAGAACCAGTAGAGCGATGGCGCAATCAGCATGAGAACGACGAAAGGCTTGCAGAGCCAGTTCATAACACCGTGGATAAAATGCAACCGCTGCATCAGCGAATAGCCCCGCCCGCGCAGGGGGCCGTTGCGAAGCAACGCGACCTGGAGCGTACCGAGACACCAACGTGTACGCTGCGTGATATATTCCGGTAGCCCTTCCGCCGAAAGGCCGATGCTGAGCTGTTCGTTCAGCCAATGCGTCTCGAATCCGCGGGTCATCAGTTGATAACTCAGATTGAGATCTTCGCAGATTGCACCGTCTGGGAAGCCGCCGATGAGGTCAAGGCAATCACGTCTGACGACAAAGGACGTGCCGACGCAGAAGGCGCAGCCCCAGGCATCTTTGGCTGGCTGAAAGACGTCGAAGAAAATACGCTGATCGTCGACCCAGGCGTGAGCTGCGGCAAGATTATGCTGAATCGGATCGGCATTATAAAAAAACTGCGGCGTTTGCACGATTGCGGCGCGCGGATCGGCGAAAAGCCCGACCGTTCGCCGCAGAATGTTGCGGCTTGGCGCAAAATCGGCGTCGAGCACCAGGATAAGCGGCGCATTGGTTTCGTTCGCCGTATAGCGAAGCCCATTGTTGAGATTGCCGGCCTTGGCGCCCTTGTTATCGGCCCTCGTCAGATAGCGCGCGCCAAGTCTGGCGCAATAGGCCTTAAGCCAATCGCGGCGCGTATCGTCCAATACCCACACCGTGAAATGCGGATAATCAATTGCGAGCGCCAGGACGATGGATTTCTCGATGACTTCGAGCGGCTCGTTATACGTACAAATGAAGACGTCCACCGACGGCCAATGGCCTTTTGCCTGCAAGCGCTGCTGCTGGCGATCGGCCTCGGCGGAGCGATCGCGCCAGCGCAGCAGGATCGCGATCGAGAGCAATGTATAGGCGATGGCGCAGGTCTCGAAAGAAAAAAAGACGCGCGGCCACAGCGCGGCCGCCGACCATTCGAATGGCGGCAGCGTGTCGGAATAGCGCCAGGCAAGATAGACGAGAATGATCGCAGCCGTCGTGCCCCCGAAAATGAGCCGGCCGAAGAGACTGTCGCGCGACAGCAGGGCGGCCAACAAGATGAACGCGAGGAAGACACCGAGATCGAGCTGCAAGGCGCTCGCAAGATCGGGCGGCGAAGGGAATACCATCAATAGACTCGCGATCCGGTGAAAGGATTGAAGTCATTGGCGGCGAGCGCGGCCCAGGCTGTCGCGCCGAGATGCGGCCTGCGATAATAGAAAAAGTCGTTGCCCTTGCTGTCGGGCCCCACCGCGAGACCCGTGGCAAGCTTGTCGGAATCGGTCGCGTAAAGATACCCGGAGGGAGAAGCCTGCTGGAGCGCCGCCGACAACAGCCTCTCCGCTGCCTTCGTCTCACCCTCCGCGCGCATGACGAGGGAGGCCTGCGCCGTTCCCTCAGTCCAAATCCCGCCGTGGCTGCCATTGAAATCGAAGCCGCCGTCGGTGGCGAGGTAGTGAACCGCAAAATCGAGCGACTTATGCCATGCGGCGGGCGGCGGTTGCACGCCGATCAACGGCCACAAAAGTGCATCGAGCGCCATTTTTTCGGTCGGCTGGCGGGCCCCGTCCGGTAATGTGCCGAGGCGGAACATGCCGGCCCTCGCGTCGAACATCGCATCGAGAAACGTTTTTGACTGCTGCGCCAGGATGTCCGACATCGGACCAGGCGCCATGCTCTGAAGCCGTGTCCCCAAGGCATGGACATCAACGTTATGCTCGGTCGAGCGCCAGGTGAGTTTGACTTGCTTTTTGTCGAAACCGGCAACGCCGCCGCTAAATCCGCCGACGCCGTTTGTCTCGCGCGTATGGTTCGCGATCCAGGCAGCGAGCGAACGCGCTGTCTCGAGATAGCGTGGTTCATGCGTCGCCTGCTCGAGCGTCAAAAGCGCAAGGGCCACCCAGGCGACATTGCCGGTCTGCGACCCGTCTTGATACGCATCTTCCGACCAGGCGCGGCGCGTATGATCCCACCACCCCGGCAAGAGGACGGGACCGGGCCCAACCGGGCCGGCCCGATAGGCATTGCGGATACGCCCGTCGTCGAACGTCCGATCGTTGCGCGCGGCGTCAACGAAAGCATCGCCGATGCGACGGGCACGCGCGACGTCGCCGCAGGCCACAAGCGCCGTGATCGCCAGCGCGTTGTCATAGGAAAATGCGGTGGTCGCGAGCGGCCCGGGAAGCCGCGTCTCCCCCGGCCCCGGTTCATAGCTGAGAAGAAACAGCGGCGCCCCGGGCCCCGGTCCGCCTGCCCCATCGACGTGGCGCGCAATCGCGCCGCAGGGCGCGCGTGCCTGCGCCGCCAAGGCGACAGCTGAGCTCGGCAAGGCTGCGAGCATCGTCGCCGCGAACCAAAGCGACCTCATAAATCTCCGCCCCAGTGTCCTGCGGTCGGAAGTGCCGCGATAGCAGCGGTTGTGCGCGCCACCAATCGCGAGATCTCGCGCCAAACAACCGAGGTCGAGGGGATCCATCCGCTCGGCCGGCTGACCGTGATCCATTTGCCGACCGGACAGGAACCTTGCGGCGACCCCTCTTCATTGCGCGGCCGAAGCGCATCGACATTGTCCGGTTTGACGACGACATACATTTCGCGGCGTTCGGTTTGCGGGAACGAAACGGCGTAAAGCTCGTCCGTCTTCTCATCCGATTTCGGAATGATGTCGCGCACAACGCCCCCGACCGACGCGGCAGTTCCGGCGCCAGAGATCGTCACCCGTGTGCCGACGGTGAGGGACGATGCCTGGCGATAGGAAAAGATCGCAACGGCAAAGAGATTTTTGCAGTTCACGAGCGTCGCGAGCGAATCGCCGGCGCTGACGTATCGGCCGGGAGCCGCACTGATATGCAAGACCTCCAGTGGGCCCGGGGAGACGAGCTTGATCTTTTGCAAGCTCGATACACGCGCTTGTTCCTGGCGTACCAGCGTTGATGCGCTATCCAACGCAGCCTTGGCCTCTTTTTCTTCGATTGCCTTTGCCGAGGCATCGAACGCAACGTCGCGGCGCTTTTGCGCGATTGCCGCGATGCCAATCAGATCGTCGCCGATAAAGACATTGCTTCGCAACGCGTCAAGTTGCGTCGTCAAGGCTGCGAGTTGCGCGGATGCGGAGAGACGATGCGAATCCGCCGCCGCCAATTGTTGCGACACCGGTTTGACCATGCCGGCGCTCACTTCGCCGTGCGCGAGAAGCGTGACCTCCTGATCGTGAATTGCTTTCCTTTCGCCGAATGATGCCTGTGCCGAACCGGCATCCGCTTTCAGCGCCGCGACTTTGTCCGAATATTGCTTTATGAGCTGGGCTTTCTCTGCGGCAATCTCTTGGTCCAGCACGGCGATGTAATGGTGATCCGCCTCATACTCGGCACGCGCCGTTTCGTAAGCTTGCCGCAGCGTGTCATACCGGCTCTTCAAGTTCATCAAAGTCGTCTGGTCGACCCGCGTGTTGGAAACCTCCGCGAGTGGCGCGGAAGCTGCCATATGCGTGCCGACACTGGCGCTAACACTGGAAACTTCGCCGGGAATCGGCGTGGTGAGCAGACTGACCGGTGCGTCGAGGATGGCGCGATCGGATTGATCGGCGACGATCGGCGGTAAAGCCGCCGTCAACAGCAAAACAGTCAAGGTTCCGGCCACTGGATAAGCTGCGGCTTTGATGATCCTGCTATGAAACCGGCGTTTGCGTTCTATCTGGCGGTCGGCGCGGACGCCGGTGAATGCGTTAATTGTGGTCTCAGGCATAGGCAGCAATCCGTTTCGCTAACGACGCCTCCGCCCTGTCAATAATTTCGTGCAACTTTGCATATTAACAAATTGCCTCCCATATGGTTCGCGGCCGCTTTGTCGAAAGCGTCCTCGCGAGAGCCCATTTTCTAGGCAATCGCACCGCGTTCTGTATCGCCCGCTAATGCCACTGGCTTGATCCCGCGCCATGCAAGGGATGGCTATGGGGCCCGGAAGCATGCGAACCGGACGATGTATCGGCGTCTCCGGAACTCGCGCCGGACGGCGTTCCTTGCTTGACCTTCGCGCCGTTCACTCTCGACGCCGCTTTCGCTCGGTTCGCGACATGCGGCTTTTTGATCGGAGGTCGATAATGATAGGTGCCGGCGGAAGACCAGCCGTTGCTTTGCGCAAAAGCACCGCTCATGCCGAAAATGGAAGCGCTAACCATGGCGGCTATCGCGACGGACCGCATGTTTGTCGGCGTTAACGCCGCCCCTGCCGCGCAGTTCATAAATAGGCGCAAAAGCAAATCCGTTTGTCTGCGATGGCGTCGGATCGGAACTGTCCTCATCAAATGCAATTTACCAGGCAGATCCAGGAGGACGCCATGACGGAAAAATTCAACGCGATCTCGAAAGACCCTTCGCCTCGTGACGCGCAGAAGGGTGGCCAAGGCGCACTCAGTCAGGAACATCCGGAAGTAGCGCTCAAAGAACACGCGGTTGGATCCAACGAGGGACCGATCCCGAGCAGGGAAGTGTCGGGAGGCCTGACAGCCGATCAGATCGATGTCTTATGTAAGATTGGCGAAGGCAGCCTGTTTGAGCTCGAGCGCGGTAAAGCGGCCGATCTAGAGTCCCTCCGATCGAAGGGCTACATCGTGCCGTCGCATGGTTCGCGGTTTAAGCTCACAGACAAAGGGCTTCATCTTCTCGGCAAGCGCGGCGTCGGATTAAACGAGGCTTAGGCGATTTCGAATCGCTTTCAGGCGTCGCTGACGACGCTGCGTTCGTCTCTTATCGCGCTCATGTAGTGCCCTACCGTAAGGTCTCTTGCGGAATATGCCCGGGCATCCGCGGCGGCCGCGGCCACTGAGGCGAGCGCTCTTCGCTCAGTGGGGCGGCAGCGCGGCGTCCTTCTTACCAGCCGTAACCATAATAAGGGCCCGGGCCGTAGCCATATCCGTAGCCGTAGCCATAAGGCCCCGGTCCATAGCCGTAGCCGTAAGGATAGCCCGACCCTGCCGCGATCGCGCCGCCGATGAGACCACCGACCGCGGCACCGAACACCGCTGCGCCGGCGCCGCCGCCGCCGTGATAATAGTGATGATGATAGGCGTAATGACGGTAGTGATGATGAATCGGCGCTGCAGATGCGGTTCCGACAACAGTACTCGCCAAGAGGGCGGCGAGCCCAATCTGAGCTGCTTTTTTGGAAAGCTGAATCAACATGACAGGCGTCCTTTCCTGATCCCTATCATACTTGTGATCTCAATAGAGACTTTGCAAGCAAACGCGTCTCAGCCAAAGCAGTTTCAGCGGTACGCTAAGAAATCATTATGCGCCAATAAAGTTGAATTTAAAAGCGGCATAGGAATCAGTGGCGCGCTTTAAAATTTTTATCACGATTATAAATTCCCTTCCCTGCGGGCTCGGTCTCCCTACGTAGACCATCAGGCTCAAACATTGTGCGCAGACATTGTGCGCAGATCGTTCGATGTTCTTTCGAGCAATGACCTTGAGCAGTGCACGCTGGCGGCGCCGCTTGCATCGGCTTGCTTCAGAAACCAGGCGCCGCTGGTCCGAAGGAGAAGTTCAATGCTGGGCTCTTTGAAGAAGGTCTTTTTGACGGCCGCGAGCGCTGCGCTGATTGCCGGTGCAGCGGTCAGTCCGTCCTATGCGTTCGGTCACGGTGGGGGTGGTGGTTTCCACGGCGGCGGTGGTGGTTTCCACGGCGGCGGTTTTGGCGGTTTTCATGGCGGCGGATTCGGCGGTGGTTTCCACGGCGGTGGTTTCCACGGCGGTTTCGCAGGTGGCGGTTGGGGCCACGGAGGTTGGGGCCATGGTGGCTGGGGTCATGGTGGCTGGGGTCATGGCGGATGGGGTCATGGCTGGCATGGCTATCACGGCTATGGCGGCTGGGGTGGTTATGGCGGCTACGGCGGCTGGGGCTGGGGTCTTGCCGGGCTAGGCCTCGGGCTCGGCCTTGGCGATTACTACGCCTATAATTATCCGTGCGGCTACTATGGGTATGGATATTATGGCGGCTACCCTTACGGATGCGGCTACTATCCCTACTGAGCCGACCCGCAAAGTCGGGCTCGCCACGGAGCCCCCGCGCGTCTGGCGCGAGGGCTCGAGGCCCGGCGATCATCGGTCCCGGGATTGGGCGCTTCAAGCTCGAAAGCCTCAATTTGCTGCGGTGCAACCACATGATTTCTAAATAAATTTTTTTCTCACGCTCAAAAGTTGCAACTGCTCGCGCCACTCCCACGTTTAATGCGTGAGGAGGGTTCCGTCATGTCGATGGTTCCGTTCGAATCCGGGAAGAAGTGGCCTTCCGAAGATCCTGGCACGATCAGCCAGCGCGAGGCGGAATGGATGTCACTGACCATAATCCTGGCCGTGACCGTGGGCATCATCGCGGTCTGCATCTACATGGTATGAATTGGAGGAACCGCCATGTCTGTGGTTTCGCATCATCACCATAACGTGTCGTGGCACCGCCTGCGCGAGTATGTCGTGCAGGACGACTTCGCGACCACTGTCGCTTTTCTTTTGATTGCGATCATCATCGCAGTCGCTTGGTTCGCGCCGCCGGCGTTTCTACGCTGACCGCCGACGAGGCTGTTCGAAACGCGATTTGAGCCCGACCTGAACGGGCCGATGCCTTTGTATTGCTCGACCGTGCCCTAGGTCCGAGGCGGGGTGACACGGGCTTTAGCTCGCATATTTGACCGTGCAACCATAGGGGCGCGTAATGGGGTGCGGGGCGGCCTTTCCCGCTGTGATAGCCTCAAGCGCCTCGCGCGCGTAGGGCTCTGCCTTGGCAATGTCTTCGATCCGCGTCGAGGCAATACTATCGGCGCCCCCCATATAGGCGAGCTGTCCATCCGGACGAATGATGAAAATGTCGGGCGTCGTTTGCGCGCCGTAGAGATGGCCGATCATGCCGCTCGGGTCGAGAATGACGTGCGCGGGATCGGCATTACGGCTCCTCGTATCGGCATTCGCCTGCGCGCCATCGACAAAGCCCTGCTCGCCGGGCGCTGAACTGATGATCGTCAGCCACACCGCACCGAGGCGGCTGGCCTCGCGTTGCAATTTCTGCATCGCCCCGCTGCGATACCATTTTCCGACATAAGGACAGCCGTCGTTCGACCATTCCAAGACGACGGTTTTGCCCGTGAATTGTGCAAGATGAACGGTCGCCCCCTGGCTGTCAGTGCCGACGAAATCCGGTGCGGGCAGACCGATCTTTAACGGCGCGGCGTCGAGCGCGGGCGCGGCGGCTAGGCTCGCCGCGAGGAGGAGCGCATATCCGATCTTCGCCATCGGAGACCCTTTCAACTGTTGCTGCGGTTGAGCTCGTCAAGAACGATGTCAGCCGAGAGAATCTGCGGCAGCACCACAGGCTCTCCCCGGACGGGAAAATAGACGTAGAGCGGCACGCCATCGCGGCCATGCGCACGAAGAAATCGCGTGATTGCCGGATCGGCGCGCGTCCAATCGCCTTTGACATAGACGACGTTATGCGCGGCAAAAGCCTGTCGCACGGCAGAGGAATCGAGCGCGACGCGCTCGTTGATAAGGCAAGTCACGCACCAGGCCGCCGTCATGTCGACGAAGACCGGCCGACCTTCGGCACGAAGCGCTGCCAGCCGTTCCGGCGAATAGGGCAAAGCATTGGCTGACGCCGCGACTGCTGCGACGCCGGGCGCCTCCAGCGAAACGCCGCGCAACAGCGCCAGGGCGCAGATCACCGCGACGGCAGCGAGTGCTTTGCCGAAAAGGTGAGCGCGGCCCTCCTCCGCTTGCGTCGCGCCGAGGAGCCAAGCGGCAAAGGCCACCAGTACCGCACCGGCTAAGGCCAAGAGAACGCCGTCCGGCCCCGCTTGCAGGCTGAGGACCCAGATAAGCCAGACCGCCGCACCATACATGGGAAAGGCGAGAACCTGCTTGAAGATCGCCATCCAGCGTCCCGGCTTCGGCAAAAGATGCGCTGCGGCCGGCACGAGCGCCAACAAGGCGTACGGCGCGGCAAGACCAAGGCCCATCGCAAGGAAGATAAGAAACACCAAAGCCGGTGGAGCGGTAACGGCGGCCGCGACCGCGGCGCCCATGAACGGCGCGGTGCAAGGGGTCGCAACGAGAACGGCGAGCAGGCCGGTGAAGAAGCTGCCGGCGCGGCCGTGCAGACGGGTCAAGCCGTCGCCGGCATCGACGAAGCGGCCACCAACCTCAAAGACGCCCGAGAGGTTGAGGCCGATCGCCAGCAAGAGCCAAGCCATCAGTGTGACGAAAATCGGCGATTGAAATTGGAACCCCCAGCCGGCGGCAAGGCCCGCCGCGCGAAGCGCCAAAAATAGACCGGCGATCGCAGCGAAAGCGACGAGCACCCCGAGGATGTAGCATGCCGCATGCGCCCGCACGATTGCATGTTCTTGACGCGCGACTTTCGCAAACGTCAGGGCCTTCATCGCCAGGATCGGGAAGACGCAAGGCATGAGATTGAGAATGAGGCCGCCGAGAAAGGCGAGGCTCAAAATCCAGCCAAGACCGGCACGATCGGCCGTGACGCTGGCGGAGGCGGCTGCGCCCTGCCCCGTCAGCGGCGCTGCACGTGCGGCTGGTTGCCGGACCGCGACGGGCCGCGCCAGCGCGCCAGCGCCAGAGAGAGCGCCGCTTTCGGGTTTCGCATTGATCGTGAAAAAGCGCTCGGCGCCGCTCGGCGCTTTGATCACCAGCACGCCGGCGAGCGCGGCATGAGGATCGAAGGTCTCTCCCGGCTTGAGAGCGAGCTTGAGCGCGCCGTCGGAGACCGAGACCTTCTGCGCGGCGAGATCGTCAATTTCGCCCCAGGCCGCCGGCAGGAACCACGCATCGCGAACGGATTGCGGCGAGAGCGCGCTGCCGCGCACCGATAGAGTCGCGTTCGACAACAGGCGCGCGTCGAAGGGCGACGGCTGCGGCACACGCGCCGCGGCTGCCGCGAAGAGCGGCGCGGTCGCCGATGGCGTCGCCTTGCCGGCCGGCAAGTCAAGATGCAGCGTAGCTTGCTCCGGCACACAGATATTCGCGCAAACGAGCCAACTCGCTTTTGCCGTCACAGGAAAAGCGGAAAGCGTCCGCTGCGTGTTGGCCACGGTTACCGGAAGCAGGACCTCGTTGAGGTAGGAATAGGTCATGACCGGCCCTTCCCGCACGCGGAGCGGCGCCGGCCACGCGATGGCGGAGGCCTTGGCGCCTTGCGGCAGAGTCAAGTCGAGTTCCGGGGGCTCACCCGCGGCGCCGGGATTGACCCAGTAGATGTGCCACCCCTTGGTCAGCTTAAAATGAAGTCCGAGATGGAACGGCTTGCCGGGATCGACCGCGTCGACATCCGAGGCAAGTGTCACTTGTACATGCGGCGTGACGACAGGCGTGCTTTCATTCGCCCGTGCCGACGCTATCGCGGTCAACCCAAAAGCAAGCGAGCAAAGAAAAGACAGAAGGCGCGGCATCGCTCCTCGAAATCACGCTGAAAACAAATCGCCTGCCCTGGGCCCGCGGCGAACATGTCCACCGCCGCCGGCGTAGGTCAATTCAAGATCGAGTGACGGCGCGGAGCAAAAGATCCAAGGCGTCAGCGCCGTTGTCTTCAAAATCGAATATTGAGCATGGAGCTCTCAGAACGACGCAAACGTCGGCGGCCAAACCAAAAGCCCCGGCCATTCATCAACTAAATGTGCAGGCGCGAAAATGGCGCGCGCCTGCAAATGCCCGCTGCTTTCAGCTGGCAGTTGCTTCGCCGACGACCCGCACGCCTTGGCCATCGCTAACCGAGTCGGACGGGCTTCTAATGAGCCGATCCTGCGGCAATAATCCGGATTTAATTTCGATCTCAGTGCCGAGGTCGCGTCCGACAACGACCGGTTTCAGCACAACTTTCTCGGCCGAATTCACGGTTGCGACCTCGGGCCCGGTGCGGCGGAAGATCAACGCGCTCGTCGGAATTCGCATGGCGTTGGAGTCCGGCGGCAAATCGAATTCGACTTCCACGAATGCCCCGGACTGCAGCAAATTATCTTTATTGTCACGCCGCAGTTCAACGAGCAGCGAACGCGCGTGCAGCGAGATCGCATCGGACGTGGTCGCGACTTGCGCCGTAAAGCTCTGGCGGGGAAATTGTGGCAATTTCAGATTCGCTTTCATGCCGACGTGAATCTGAGCGCTGAAGGCTTGCGGCACGTCGACATAGATGCGCATCTCATGCACATCGGCGACATCGAAAAGATCGGGTGCATTCCCCGGCGTCGAATTGACCAGAGCACCGACGTCGATTTTGCGCACCGTCACGACGCCGTCAAAAGGCGCAATGATCTTCTTGAAAGATTCAAGCGCTTGAAGACGGGCGACATCTGCGGCTGCGGTCGCGACCTGGGCTTGGCTTGCATTGTATTCTCCAAGCTTGTCGTCGGCCGCCTGCTGCGACGCAGCGCTGGCGGAGGTCAGAGACTGCCATCGGTTGGCGGTTATTTTCGCAAGAGCAGCATTTGCTTTGGCTTTCATAAGCTCGCCCTGGGCTTCCTCAAACTTCTGGTCCAGATCCGGCGTATCGATTTCGGCGAGCACATCTCCGGCCTTCACTTTAGCGCCGATGTCCTTGTACCACATTTTGACGTAGCCGCTGACGCGGGCATAGATCGGCGCGCTATACCATGCCTGCACCTGCCCCGGCCGGACGAGATGATACGCGCTGGTTCCACGCGCGGGAAAAACGACTTCGACAGCCGGTGGGTCGCTGCGCGACGTCGTTTGAGCTGGATCGCTTTCCGCACGCCCATGGCTCGAAACTTTGACCAAGCCCATGAAGACCACGGCGAGGCCCAGCGCCACAAACAAAAGCGTTGTCTTACGCGAAAATGGCATATTCCTTTTTCCAATCTCTACCGGTCCGCACACAGCGTTTATGCTTCCAGGTTCGATAAAAGTTCGTCAGGCCGTACTCTGCCCAAGACTGCGCGCGACCGCCCGCCGCCATGCACCAAAGCGAAAAGCACAGGCACAAACACAAGTGTCGCGCATGTCGCGAAAATGAGGCCGCCGATCACTGTGCGACCGAGCGGCGCATTCTGCTCGGCGCTCGTGGCCATCGGAAGCATCCCGATGATCATCGCCAATGCCGTCATCGATACCGGCCGAAATCTGGTGAATCCAGCCTCAAGCGCGGCGGCAACGGGATCAAGGCCCGATTTTAATCTCTCGCGCGCAAACGAAACAACGAGAATTGAGTTCGCCGTCGCGACTCCCATGCACATGATAGCGCCGGTTAAGCTTGGAACGGAAAGAGTTGTTCGGGTGACAAAAAGCATCCAGGTGATTCCAGCCAGTGCGGTCGGAAGCGCCGCGATGATGACAAAAGCGTCGAGCCAGGATTGGAAGTTTACAACGATCAAGAGGTAGATGAGCAATATGGACAATGCCAAGCCGCCGAATAGCTGCGCATAGGCACTATTCATTGTTTCTACCTGGCCACGTAAGACAACTGTCGAGCCGGGCGGTGCCTCCTTCGCCGTCGAGTCGAGAATTTTCTGGATGTCTGTCGCAACGCCGCCGAGATCGCGACCGTGCGTCGTCGCGTATATATCGACGACCGGCTGGACGTTGTAATGCGAGACGACGGCGCTACTGAAACCTCGTCGGATCGCCGCGATACCACCGAGCAACTGCGATCCACGAGACGCGCTCACGGGCAGATTGTTGAGTTCACCAAGCGTGTCCTGCCAATATTGCGGCGACTGAACAACAATTGGATAAGACACGCCATTTTTATGATTCAGCCAAAACGTCGGCGCCGTCTGAACGCTGCCCGCGAGCGTGTCCTGTACGGAAGTGGCGGCGTTCTTTTCCGTGAGGCCGACCTCGTCGGCGAGCGTCCGATTGACGTCGACATAAAGCGTTGGGTTGTTCCAGGCCTGTTGAATTCGTGCATCAGCAACCCCGGGCACTCTCGCGACGCGTCCGAATATCTTATTTGCGTAGGCCTGGTCGGCGGCAATGTCGTGTCCGATAACCTGCACATCGACCGGCGCGGGCAGACCAAAATTCAAAATCTGCGTCACCATATCCGCGGGTAGAAAAGCAAAAGTGGTGCCCGTGAATATTTTAGGTAATTCCTGGCGCATCTGATCGATGAATGAGGCTGATCGCGATGCATAGCCGTGGTTCAGCGATATAAGGATATCCGCGTCCGCCGGCCCGATGCTACCCGAATTCGCATAGGCCATATTGATGCCGCTGATCGGCAGGCCGATATTGTCCACAATACTTGCTATTGATTTCCTTGGTAGCAGATCGCGGATCTTCGCCTCTATGTGATCGCACAGCAGAGAGGTCTGCTCGATCCGAGTTCCGGTTTGCGCCCTGACGTGTAACTTGATCTGATCCGCTTCGACATCGGGGAAAAAATTTTGGCCGAGAAACGGGGCAAGTCCGAAAGATACGAAGACGGCGCCCAGAAACCCGCATACGAAGATGCGTTTGTGGTTCAGCGCCAATTCGAGCAGACCGCGATGACGCGATCGTACGGCTTCGAAGTTTTGCTCAAACGCGTGCTGGAAGCGGACAAAAACGTTTCGTTTGCCTGGCACACGTTCGGATGCGCCATGCGTCGCCTCGATAGACTGATGTGCCAACAGGTAATGCGCGATGGTCGTTACGAGCGTCCATGTCAGCAGATATGAACCGATTAGCGCGAAGACGACGGCTTTGGCTAACGGCCTGAACAGAAATCCCGATACGCCGCCCAGTCCGAGGAGCGGGACGAACACAATGCACATGCACAGCAGCGAAACGGTATGGGGTATGACAAGCTGCTTTGACGCTTCAAGAATGGCGGTTTTGATGTCGGCGCCTTCTTCTAAATGTAGATTGATGTTTTCGATCGAAACTGTGGCATCGTCGACGAGAATGCCGACCGCCAGCGCCAGGCCGCCGAGCGTCATGACATTAATGGTCTCCCCTGAAACGGAAAACACTGTCACTGAGAATAGGATCGCGAGCGGGATCGAAATCAGGATGATGAGGGTCGAGCGCCAACTGCCGAGAAAAAGCAGAATCATCAGGCCGGTCAGCGCGGCGGCGATGGCGCCTTCGCGCAAAACCGCA